>NZ_LOMM01000043.1:0-6334 GCF_001605945.1 Enterobacter sp. SENG-6 | reverse complement strand
ATTTCAGCGCAGACAATCACATCACTGCCCGGTTGTATGCGCGAGGTTACCGACTGCGGCCTGAGTTTTTTAAGTGACGTAAAACCGTGTTGAGGCCAACGCCCATAATGCGTGCACTGGCGCGACATCCGACGCCATTCATGGCCATATCAATGATTTTCTGGTGCGTACCGGGCTGAGAGGCGGTGTAAGTGAACTGTAGTTGCCATGTTTTACGGCAATGAGAGCAGAGATAGCGCTGATGTCCTGCAGTGCTTTTGCCGTTACGCACCACGCCTTCAGTAGCGGAGCAGGAAGGACATCTGAAGGAAATGGAAGCCACGCAAGCACCTTAAAATCACCATCATACACTAAATCAGTAAGTTGGCAGCATTACCCCAGTGATGAATCCTATTGGTCGGGAATGGTGATGTCGCATCTTCCCGGTTTCTTTGTGCCCCGAGTTGTGCTCCAGATCAAACTAATCGCCAGTTTTGCATGTTATAAGCATAGAAAGGTTAAATTTCAAAAAATTATAATGCTGACCTGGAGACCTGAATATGTATTCATTTATTGCGCGACAGCCTATTTTTGACAGGAAAATGCAGACCGTCGCATATGAATTGCTTTTCAGGGTCGGAATGAAGAATTCTTTTCCCGATGTTTCGCCTGAATATGCAACTTCCAGGATGATTTCCGACCAGTTTTTATGCATTCCGATTCCCCGCATCGCTGACAATCACAGCTCATTTATCAATGTTCCGCACCGGATGATAATCAGCGGGCTTGGCGATACCTTGCCGAATGATAAAGTGGTTATAGAGATCCTTGAGGATGCCATTCCTGATGACGAGCTTTTCCTGGCGGTCAGGGAACTTCACGACAATGGCTATCAGCTGGCACTTGATGATTTCACGCTGGACAGCGCCTGGGACCGGTTTATGAGATATATTTCGGTCATTAAATTTGATGTTCGGGAAAAAACTTACCATGAGATTGATCGCTATCTCACCGAGAAAAAGCACTTGCTTCACGGCATAAAATTTCTGGCTGAAAAAGTTGAAACAAGAGAAGAGTTTGAGCTTTACAGCCAGGCCGGATTTGTTCTTTTTCAGGGGTTTTTCTTCAGCAGACCGGAGATCATCCGAAACAAATGCCTTTCTCAGAATCCGATGGCGCTTTCCAGCCTGATGATGGAAGTTAACAGGGAAAGCCCGGACTTTACCGTGCTTGAGCGATTACTGAAAAATGACCTGACTTTATCATATAAAATAATGCGTTATGTAAAAAACATGCTGTTCAAATCACACGGTATTACTCCGTCAGGGGAACTTACTCTGAAAGAAATGCTGATGTATCTGGGGTATAACGAAATCCGCCGTTTTGTTTCGGTGGCTGCTCTTTCCAGCATCGGGGTTTCGGGTGTCAGCGAACTTTATCATCTGAGTATGGTTCGTGGAAAATTTTGTGAATTAATTGCCGGGAAATTAAACCTCGCTTCATTATCCTATAACGCGTTTGTTTGTGGTTTGTTTTCTTTGCTGGATGTTATTCTCGAGCAGCCCATGGATGATTTAATTCAACAGATATCGGTTCCCGGAAATGTCGCCGATGCTCTTTGCCTGCATAAAGGCGAGCTTTTTGACATACTTAATCTTTCTTTGTGTTATGAGAAGCTTAGCTGGGAAGAGACAGCTGAAATATGCAGAACACTGAATATCTCTGAGTTCTCTGTTATAGAAACAATGCAGAAAGCCACTAAATGGGCTGATGAGCTCGCTGTATGTTAGCTATTTGACTCATATGGTTAAAGATTTATTTTTCTGTATCGTTTTAGATTAAAGAAATCCTGACAAAAGTCGTTATATCAGCCATCCCAACAGAACGAGACAATACTATTATGACGTGGAAAACCACACAGGGGCGGGTTACCCTCCTTCTTATCAGCTTTTTCGTTGTTTTAATTATGGTTACTTATTTCGTTATCAAAATATTTGTTTCTCCGAAAATCATTGATACCGAGGTAATGACTCCAACTTACTGATAGTGTTTTATGTTCAGATAATGCCCGATGACCTTGTCATGCAGCTCCACCGATTTTGAGAACGACAGTGACTTCCGTCCTGATGTAGCCCCCGACAGCAACGGGAGCCTGTCGTTCCCGTTTTGTCAGCCATAACCTTCCGGCATGGTGTTCGCACTGTGCCGGTTTTTTTACAGGCGGCAGAGATAATGAGTGAAATAAATCCCCGTCAGGCCAGATATGCAGACATGTATGCGAGACTGACCGACCAGATGCAGTCTGTCCGGATCATCCTTGAACAGATGGAAGGACACGAGTACGCCGCAATCAGCACCTACATGAATAACATGGAGGCGATTGCCCGCTTTTACGAGGTGGCCGGAGGAAGCCTCAGTGAACCAGACTTCCTGAACTATCTGAAACAAAAAGACCTTAATCTGTTTGTTGAAATTCTCGCTGTGGGGCGAGCCGTTTCTCTGATGAAAAACCTTCTGGTGAATATAAGACGTATCCTTGAAACGGACAGCGGACTGAGCCGACAGGGAACCATGCCGGAATAAGTCAGCTCAGAAAGCGGCGGCTGTATCACAGTCAGTTTTTTCATGACTTAACAAAAATAAGAGCATTTAGGTATGTGTTTCAGGCGATAGATTCAGAAAAAATAGTATAGGCTGGAAACAAATAAAATCAGCTAGATTGATTCGCCGCTCCATCCCCGTGAGAGCGGCATTTTTTATGCCTGAAAGCTCTGGAGACCAATGTTCACTGGCACAACACCAGGCCGGAGAACCCGTGCAGTTAAAACTACCAGACTGTGTAGATTTATATGAAATACGGAACAGGTTACAGTAATGACTAACCATACATTATCCTCTCCATATGGATAATATATTCAAAATAAACCTCAGAAATTTAATAAAGGTAAGGGAGACTAAAAGATGATAGCCCGATTTTTTATTCGCTGCGTGGATTATCTTAAAAATGACATAACCCGATATATAAGTGTCTTTTTCATTTTAGGGTTTGTTTTTTCTTATACAGCATACAAAACCGGGGGGGAACCAGCGTTAAAAATCATAGTCGACTCGTTTGTTAGTACCGATCCACTATTTTTGACTTTTTTAAAGGCAGCATACATCGCAGGATTACTGGTCATAATAGTTACCGGCTTTATCAGTAAGGCAGGCTGCCGTTATTACAGGAAATTAATTAACTGCATCTTCTCTGTAGCTGAAGAAATGGTGGCTTTATATGAAAACATAGCACTATTGCTCGCAGGGTTCTGCCTTACAGGCATGTTACTGGGGCCACAAAAATCACTTCCGGGAATTGTATTCATGCAAATTATGATTTTCTTTACTCTTTTTTATGCCTTCAATTTTTGCGTCAGAAGCGAAGTAAAATTCATTATGCATAAACGAACATAATATACCGAATTATCCGTTCAGTATCGGACCTGTAAAAACGCTGCCCCTAACCAGATGCGTTTCGTTTTCACTCAGGCAGCCAGTGATGATGAACGTAAACGGCAAACCAGTTACCCGGTTGATGCCCCTGCATCAGCAGGACACGCCCGTGTTAATCATTCAGGGCATTTCCAGGCACCACTTCATCGGCAATAGCTGAATGCAGGCCATCCCCGCTGCCAGTAGGCCGGTAGCTGTGGGCGAAACCCACAGATACCGGTGTGCCACATAACCGGCTTCCCGTAACACGTCAGCAAAGGCCAGAACCATACAGTCTGCACCGTATGCGGATTCACGAAGGGTTAGAAACGATTTCCCGCAAAATCTCTCCCTGACCTCCCAACTATATCCGGGCGTTGCGTCACGGTTCCTGCCCGTCCCGGAGTCTGAACGCATTAACCAGTGAAGACAGTGTGTCGGCCTGCTCAGACATTGCCCTTGCCGCACTGGCTGACTGTTCAACAAGCGCAGCATTCTGCTGGGTGGAGGTATCTATCTGTCCGATCGCCTGATTAATCTGGCGTACTCCGCCACTTTGTTCTGTTGCAGCCTGAGCAATTTCCACGATTATCTGGGCGATCTGCCCGGCGTTCACCGACATCTCCTGCATGACTTCACCGGCCCGGTCAATCAGGTCACGGCCAGACTGGGCCTGTTCCACTGATTCATCGATCAGCCCCTTGATATCTTTGGCCGCCGTGGCACTCTTCTTCGCCAGACTACGAACTTCGGCTGCTACAACCGCAAATCCCCGTCCGGATTCACCGGCACGCGCTGCCTCAACGGCCGCATTCAGTGCCAGGATGTTGGTCTGGAAGGCGATGGATTCAATGACGTTAATAATATCCGCCATTCTCTGGGAGGACTGGTGAATGCCTTCCATCTGACGGGTAGTGGCCTGCATCATTTCTGTATTACGCTTAACAATACTGCCCCCTTCCTGTACAAGGGTCTGTGCCTGACGGGCGTTTTCTGCCGTATTTTCTATAGTGGCCGTCAGTTGCTCCAGTGCAGACGCCGTCTCAACGAGTGCACTGGCCTGTTCTTCAGTACGGGAAGAGAGATCCTGGTTTCCGGCCGCTATCTGGGAAGATGCCGTTGACACCGAAGAGGAACTGTCGCGAACCTGGCTGAGCATGCGGCTGATATTAATACTTGTAGCTTTCAGCCCGGACAGCAGACGTCCTGTTTCATCTTCCGGATAACGTTCACGGAACGCGGTTGTCATATCTCCGTTGCCGGCAGCCTCTATCCCCTTCATGGCCTCATCCAGCGGGCGGGTGATACTGCGGGTAATGATGATCATGATGCCAATCCCCGCGATAATGGCCAGCAGCGCCACAATGGAAAAGATAATATTGTCACGAACCAGACTGGCAGCCAGGCGCTCCATTTCATCATTCAGGACGACGTTAATGTCATCCATCATGGGTTTCAGCTGGTCTGACAGGCCATTCAGGGAAGCAGCACTTCCGCCCTTTGATACAGCCTCGTCATGAGCGGAAAAATATTTTTGCTGCTGAAGTACTACCTTTTCCCAGAGCTGTTGCCCCTCCCCCAGATCTTCTGGTGAGACTGTGTTCTGCATGGCGGTAATGGAATCCTGAAGTTCCTTATATTTTTTCTGATACGCGGCAGCATCGTTATCAGCGAGAAATTCCTTACCGGCATCGATAATGGCCAAATTGATATCATATAACTCATTCACCGTTGCCGTACGCGCCATGGAGCCTTTTATCATGGCGTAGTTATACTGGTTAACCAGAAACAGCCCAACTATAAATACCAGCAGTGCGCCAAACCCCAGCGACAGTTTTCTGGCGACAGAAAGATCCCTGAAAATTCCCATAAAATCTGTATTCCTCACTCTGTAATCGTTTAAAAAGGCATGCATCCTTCATAACCATCAGTTTACGGCCGGCACTTATTTCCTGCCGGGCATCCTTCACCGGGAGTAGTTATGAAAATGTGAATATATTATCGGCATGACAGGAGTAAACTTGATGGTATTTCCCGTTAAAGTGATGTAGCCCCCTGAAACACCAGACAGTAGTGTCAACGACGGGTAAAAAGTGATCCACTTACAACTCCACCGACGGTCTAATATTGATCCACCGTTTTACTCAGGATTAGCTTCAGCGATAACCCCGGCCTTTCGTTTCTGTTTCAGTCGATAGCTCTCTCCTTTTATTTGAACAACGTGTGAGTGGTGTAAGATCCGGTCCAGCATCGCGGATGTCAGCGCCGCATCACCGGCGAACGTCTGATCCCACTGCCCGAACGGCAGGTTAGAGGTCAGGATCATCGCGCTCTTTTCATAACGCTTGGCGATGACCTGGAAGAACAGCTTTGCCTCTTCCTGGCTGAACGGCAGATAGCCTATTTCATCGATGATGAGCAGCTTTGGCGCCATCACGCCACGGTGAAGCGTTGTTTTATAGCGCCCCTGGCGTTGTGCCGTGGACAGCTGAAGCAACAGGTCTGCCGCCGTAGTGAAGCGAACCTTGATACCCGCCCGTACCGCTTCGTAGCCCATGGCTATTGCCAGATGCGTTTTCCCCACGCCGGATGGCCCCAGCAACACGATATTTTCGTTGCGCTCTATGAAGCTCAGTGAACGCAACGACTGGATTTGCTTCTGTGGGGCACCGGTGGCGAAGGTGAAGTCATACTCCTCGAACGTTTTCACTGCCGGGAAGGCCGCCATCCGGGTATACATCGCCTGTTTACGCTGATGCCGGGCCAGTTTTTCCTCATGAAGCAGATGCTCCAGGAAGTCCATATAGCCATGGTCAGCCGGACCATGGGCGTGTCGCGTGCGCAACTGTCACTGCGGATTAACCGTTCTGCCGACTGGCAGGACAGG
>NZ_LOMM01000042.1:0-7597 GCF_001605945.1 Enterobacter sp. SENG-6 | reverse complement strand
GGCCTTTGAATGGGTTCATGTGCAGCTCCATCAGCAAAAGGGGATGATAAGTTTATCACCACCGACTATTTGCAACAGTGCCCACGTTATTACTTGATGAGAACACCGATGAAGCAGCTCTGCGGCAGGCTATTTTTCGCCGCATACCAAAGGACAAACTGGCTGAATCCGTCGGCAAGGTAAATGAGCTGGCGCGCCCGCAAGATACTCAGTTTCAGGATGAAATGGTGGAACAATATGGACGGGTGAAGCGTTTCCTGTCCGCGATGTTGCGTGACTTACACTTTCAGGCCGCCCCGGCCGGGGAGCTCACGTTGTCAGCAATCCATTATCTGGCCGAACTGAGTGGCTCAAAAAAGCGAATTCTCGACGATGCACCAGAGCAAATCATTTCCGGCCCATGGAAACGTCTGGTCTACGACAGAGATGGTAGGATTCTACGAGCGGGTTACTCGCTGTGTCTTCTCGAGCGCCTTCAAGATTCTTTGCGCCGTCGTGATCTCTGGCTGGAGAACAGTGATCGGTGGGGGGACCCGCGTCAAAAATTGCTTCAGGGAGCTGAATGGCAGGCACAACGCATCCCGGTATGTCGGGCGCTGGGTCATCCATCAGACGGAACTAAAGCAGCAGAACAACTGGCTACGCGGCTTGATGACACATGGAAATCAGTGGCTTCACGTTTTGCCTGCAACGCAGCGGTCAGCATAAGCAATGAAGGTAAGCATCCCTCACTGACGATTAGCAGTCTGGATAAACTGGATGAGCCACCGGCACTGATACAATTGAATCGTCGGGTAAGAGAATTGATCCCTCCGGTTGATCTGACGGAGCTGTTGCTTGAAATAGATGCCCGAACCGGTTTTACCCGCGAATTCAGCCACGTCAGTGAATCAGGTGCTCGGGCGCAGGATCTCCAGGTCAGTCTGTGCGCAACACTGCTGGCAGAAGCCTGCAATATAGGGCATGAACCCCTGATAAAGCATAATATTCCCGCGCTTACTCGCCATCGTCTGAGCTGGGTTAAACAAAATTATCTCAGGGCAGAAACGCTGGTCACCGCTAATGCACGGCTGGTTGATTTTCAGTCCACGCTGCCGCTCGCGGGGTACTGGGGAGGTGGTGAGGTTGCCTCCGCAGATGGTATGCGTTTTGTCACACCGGTTAAAACGGTTAATTCCGGACCAAATCGTAAATACTTTGGTTCAGGACGCGGTATCACCTGGTACAACTTCGTCTCCGATCAATACTCCGGTTTCCATGGCATTGTAGTTCCCGGGACGCTTCGTGATTCCATCTTTGTACTGGAAGGGCTTCTGGAGCAGCAGACCGGGCTGAATCCGGTAGAAATTATGACGGACACGGCAGGATCCAGCGATATCATTTTTGGCCTGTTCTGGTTACTGGGCTACCAGTTTTCCCCTCGTCTGGCCGATGCAGGCGGGGCGATATTCTGGCGGGCAGATAAAACGGCACATTATGGTGCCCTGAATGAGCTGGCCCGGGGATGTGTTGAACTGTCAAAAATAGAATCCCAATGGGATGAAATGATGCGAATGGCGGGCTCACTGAAGCTTGGGACCATCCATGCATCAGAGCTTATTCGTTCACTGTTGAGAAGTAGCCGACCATCTGGTCTGGCTCAGGCGATTATGGAAGTGGGCCGGGTCAACAAGACGTTGTATCTTCTCAACTATATCGATGATGAGGATTACCGGCGTCGGATCCTCACTCAGCTCAACCGGGGAGAAGGACGCCATGCAGTGGCTCGAGCCATTTGCTACGGACAACGTGGTGAGATTAGAAAACGCTACCGTGAAGGGCAGGAAGATCAACTCGGTGCTCTGGGTCTGGTGACCAATGCGGTTGTGCTGTGGAATACACTTTACATGCAGGAGGCGTTGTCACATCTTCGCAAATCGGGGGAAACACCTGAAGAGGAGCATCTGGCAAGATTATCGCCGCTGATACATGGCCATATAAATATGCTGGGACATTATACGTTTTCGTTACCGGAAGATATTCTGAAGGGCGAGTTAAGACCATTAAATTTGAATACAAACAATGAATTAACCTCTTAGCGTGGTTTTTTACATCATTGGACCTCGAACCCCTGTATCGCCCGCATCACGCCGATAGCTTCAATCCGGCGTATCTCGACTACCTGTTGCGCACCCGCGCCTACGTGGCCGAATACATCGGACGCTCGACCGGCATCCGATCCTCGCGCCTGCGCCTGTACCCGAATCAGTTCCTCGACATTGCGCTGATCCAGCCCCCGCGCCCTGAGCAGGACCAAATCGTCGCTTACCTGCGCGCTCAGGATGCGCACATGGCCCGCTTCATCAAGACCAAGCGCGATCTGATCAAGCTGCTCACCGAACAGAAGCTGCGAATTATCGACCACGCTGTCACGCGCGGCCTTGATTCATCGGTGGCTCTGAAGCCGTCCGGCATCGAATGGCTGGGTGAGGTACCGGAGCACTGGGAAGTGCAAAGGCTGAAGAACGTGGCCAACGTGGTCTTGGGCAAGATGCTGACCACGGAAGCCAAGGCTGGCGATGGGGATTTCAAGCCCTACCTGCGCTCCACGAATGTGCAGTGGATTAAGCCCGATGTGCGCGACGTAAAGGAAATGTGGGTAGCCAAAGCTGAGATGGCGCAGCTCCGCGTCCGCAAGGGTGACTTGCTGGTCAGCGAAGGCGGAGAAGTTGGTCGGGCCTGCATGTGGAACGATGAACTGCCGGAGTGCTACATCCAGAACTCTGTGCATCGGGTTGCGGCCAAGCCGATGATGCTGCCGGAATTCCTGTTTCACCAGTTTTTCACCTATGGCAAGCGTGGCCGTTTCAATGCCATCGTGAACCGCGTCAGCATCGCGCACCTGACGCGCGAAAAGCTCGTGACGATTCCGTTCACCGTCCCTCCCATCGAAGAACAAAAAGCCATCTGCCGGTGGATCAGCGACGAATGCCAGCCGCTGGACGACGCCATCGCCCGTACCGAAGAAGAAATCAAGCTGATCCGCGAATACCGCGACCGCCTGATTGCCGATGTGGTCACAGGCCAAGTGGACGTGCGGGGCTGGCAGCCCGGCCCGGACGACGTGGTGGACGACACGGCGCTGGCTGCGCTCGGCGATGACCCAGATGATGTGACCGAGGAGGAGGATGGCGATGGCGAAAACTGACACCAGTGAGCGCTGGTTCGAGGCGCGCGTGGTACGCAGCTTGACCGGTGTGCCGCAGCCCGAGTACAGCCATGAGCTGGCTCCCACGGACTTCGCCGCCACCCACAACGGCTACGTGCAGGGCAAGCCCACTGACTACAACCGCGACGTGGCGCTGGATGTGACACAGCTGCTCGCCTTCTTGCAATCCACCCAGCCCAAGGCAGTAGACACGCTGGAACTGGCGGCGGACGGCATCAAGCGCACTCAGTTCCTGCACCGGTTGCAAGGTGAGATCACCAAGCGCGGTGTGGTGGATGTGCTTCGCAAGGGGGTTAGCCACGGCCCCGTACACGTCGATCTCTACAAGCTGCTACCCACGCCGGGCAACGCAGCAGCAGCAGACGCCTTCGGCAAGAACATCTTCAGCGTTACCCGACAGGTACGCTACAGCAACGAATCCGGCAACGAGTTAGACTTGGCCATCTTCATCAACGGTCTGCCGGTGCTGACTTTCGAGTTGAAGAACTCGCTGACCAAGCAGACCCTGGCCGACGCCATCGTCCAGTACCAGACCACGCGCAGCCCGCAGGAGCTGCTGTTCCAGTTGGGGCGTTGTGTGGCGCACATTGCAGTGGATGATGTGGAGGCTGCGTTCTGTACCGAGCTGAAGGGCAAGGCCTCGTGGTTCCTGCCATTTAACCAGGGCTGGAACAGCGGCGCTGGCAACCCACCCAATCCGGATGGTCTGAAGACTGATTACCTATGGAAGCAGGTGCTGACTCGCGAGTCGCTGGCCAACATCATCGAGAGCTACGCGCAGGTGGTAGAAGAGGAAGAAGTGGACGCTGGCGGCAAGAAACGCAAGAAGCGCAAGCAGATCTTCCCACGCTTCCATCAGTTGCGCACGGTGCGAGCCCTTCTGCGCCGCGCCCATGCGGATGGGGTGGGTAATCGTTACCTAATCCAGCATTCGGCAGGAAGCGGCAAGAGCAACACCATTGCCTGGCTGGCGCACCAGTTGGTGGAGCTGCGCCGCAAGGACGATCCGCTGACGGTGCAGTTCGACTCCATCATCGTCATCACCGACCGGCGTGCGTTGGACACACAGATCGCCCGCACCATCAAGGGTTATGACCATGTGGCGGCGATCTTCGGCCACTCCGACAACGCGCAGGAGCTGCGCGAGTATCTGCGCCGGGGCAAGAAGATCATCGTCACCACGGTGCAGAAATTCCCGTTCATCCTCGATGAGCTGGGCGACCTCTCAGGCAAGAGCTTCGCGCTGTTGATCGACGAGGCGCATTCCAGCCAAGGCGGCAAGACCACGGCGCGGATGCACGAAGCCCTCGGCGGCAAGGTTGCTGCGGAGGAGTTCGAGGAGGACAGCACGCAGGATGCAGTCAACGCGGAAATCGAGAAGCGTATTGCCTCGCGCAAACTGTTGGCCAACGCCAGCTACTTCGCGTTCACTGCCACACCTAAGAACAAGACGTTGGAGTTGTTCGGCGAGAAGACCCTGGTCGGTGACAAGGTGCAGTCCCGCTCGCCCGAAGAACTGACCTACACCACCAAGCAGGCGATCCAGGAGAAGTTCATCCTCGACGTGGTGGAGAACTACACCACCTACGACAGCTTCTATCAAGTGGCTAAGACAGTGGCGGACGATCCGGAGTTCGATAAGGTGAAGGCGCTGAAGAAGATCCGCCACTACGTCGAGTCGCACGACAAGGCCATCCGCCGCAAGGCCGAGATCATGGTCGATCACTTCATCGCACAGGTTGTGGGTAAGCAGAAAATTGGCGGCAAAGCGCGGGCCATGATCGTGTGCAACGGCGTTGAGCGGGCCATCGACTACTGGCGCGAGGTGTCGGATTACCTCACACAGATCAAGAGCCCGTACAAAGCTATCGTGGCATATTCGGGTGATTTCGAGATTGGTGGTCAGAAGAAGACCGAGGCCGATCTCAATGGGTTTCCAAGTAAGGACATTCCGGCAAATCTCAAGCAAGACCCGTATCGCTTCCTCATCGTTGCTAACAAGTTTGTCACCGGCTTCGATGAGCCCTTGCTGCACACTATGTATGTGGACAAGCCACTGGCGGGCGTTCTGGCGGTGCAGACCCTGTCACGTCTGAACCGGGCTCATCCGCAAAAGCACGACACTTTCGTGCTCGACTTTGCTGACAACGCCGAGGCGGTGAAGGCAGCGTTCCAGGACTATTATCGCGCTACCATCCAGACTGGAGAAACCGACGCCAACAAACTGCACGACCTAAAGGCTGAACTCGACGGGCAGCAGGTGTATAGCTGGCAACAGGTGGAAGAATTGGTGACCTTGTACTTGAGTGGCGAAGACAGGGACAAACTCGACCCCATCCTCGATGTGTGCGTGGCCGAATACACCGACAAGCTCGGCGAGGACGATCAGGTCAAGTTTAAGGGTAAAGCCAAGGCCTTCGTGCGCAGCTACGGCTTTCTTGCTGCGATTCTGAGCTACGGCCACCCGACGTGGGAGAAGCTCTCGATCTTCCTGAATTTCCTCATCCCCAAGCTGCCAGCACCCAAAGAGGAAGATCTCTCCAGAGGGGTGCTGGAGACTATCGACATGGACAGCTACAGGGTGGAGGCCAAAGCGGCGCTGAAGATGGCAATGGCCGACGCCGACGCCACGGTCGAGCCAGTGCCGCCGGGCGGCGGTGGCGGCAAGGGCGAGGCAGACATCGACAAACTTTCCGCGATCATCAAGACCTTCAACGACCTGTTCGGCAACATCGAGTGGAAGGACGAGGACAAAATCCGCAAGGTCCTCACCGAGGAAATCCCTGCGCGAGTAGCGCAGGACAAGGCTTACCAGAATGCGCAGGCGAACTCCGACAAGCAGAACGCCAAGTTGGAGCACGACAAGGCGCTCAACCGCGTGGTGCTTGAGCTGCTTTCCGACCACACCGAGTTGTTCAAGCAGTTCAGCGACAACTCCAACTTCAAGCGCTGGCTGACGGACACAGTGTTCGATGCGACCTACCAGCGGGGCGCGGTGCCGCCGAAAGCACCGCCGCAGACTGGGGCGTCGGCATGAGAAGGTGCTGGTGCGGGAGGGTGCGATGATCTTGCCCCTCCATTTCCGGACAGCTTTTGTATCTTAAGTTAACGATGCCCGCTGCCGCCGGTATTCCCTCGGAGAGTGGTATCCCAGCGCACTATGCGGGTGGTTTTCATTATAGTGATTGAACGCCGCTGCAAGGCTCTGTAGCGCTGTTCTCACATCCGGTTTGGGCATGAACGCGATGTAATCTTCCTTCATCGTTTTCACGAACCGTTCAGCCATACCATTGCTCTGTGGGCTGCTCACCGCTGTTGTGCAGGGCTCCAGATTCAGCTCTACGGCGAACCTCCGCGTTTCATACGCCGTATACGCTGAACCGTTGTCCGTCAGCCACTGCACCGGTGTGTCCGGTAACCTGTCACCGAAGCGCTTTTCCACCGACCTCAGCATCACATCCTGCACCGTCGAACTGTCGTAGCCTCCCGTGCTCGCTGCCCAGTCTATGGCCTCTCTGTCACAGCAGTCCAGCGAGAACGTGACCCGCAGTTTTTCACCGTTGTCGCAGTTGAACTCGAAGCCGTCTGAACGGGGTCAGTTTGGATATAGAGAATTATTGTACGGTAAGCCTGTTTTTTGAACAGACTTACCTATAGCAATAGGGTGTACTCCCGCGCTATACGGCATTTTCAGAGGTTTGACCTTAATCGGATAACCTAAATGCGATACTGCAAGAGCGACAACTTAAAAGCGATAGCCACTGACGCAAAATCAACCCCTTACGAACCAAGATTGGTTAAATAATGCGCTTAACGTACAAAAATTTCCGATCTCCAAACTGACCCCTTGATGGCATACGAATGAAAAACGGGTATGCCCTGATGTCGGCTAATACGGTGCAGGCTATTAGCCGTTATATTGCATCGCTGGATGAGCAAATGCGGGACAGGCTCAGACAGGAGTTACGCATCGGATTGCACTCAGATACTGAAGTCACTATACCAGGAGTACCTGAAGATCAGTTTGTGTCTCAGGCTCTCTGCTCTGCCTTACCTGTCGCGTATAACTCATCTCCCCGGGAAGACTGGGCTCCTTTTGCATCGCTGGTACTGGAAGCCAGTTACGAAGCAACGTTGCTGGCAGGTGTTCTGAACTACCGGCTTACAGGCAATCCGAGAGTATATGTGACTATGGTCGGAGGCGGAGCATTTGGTAATGAAACTGGCTGGATAATTTCTGCTCTCAGGCGTGCCTTATATCTGGTCAGCCATCATAATCTGGAGGTGATGTTTGTAAGCTACCGACGGCTTTGTTGAATAAATCAGATTTCGGGTAAGTCTCCCCCGTAGCGGGTTGTGTTTTCAGGCAATACGCACGCTTTCAGGCAT
>NZ_LOMM01000041.1:6040-8485 GCF_001605945.1 Enterobacter sp. SENG-6 | reverse complement strand
TTTTCTCTGCTGACCCGGCGGCGTGTGTGCCGTTGTTCCGTGTCAGTGGAGGCGCATTATAGGGAGTTATTCTGAAGTGACAAGAGGAAATTTAAAAAAAGTTTCCGTCCGTGTTTTTTTTCACCAATAGCGATGAAATCAAGCTACAAAGTGTTCTATTTGATGTATCTGCAACCACAATCACATTCACGGTGGCATACTTATCGACAAGAATCATTAAGGAATAAAAGCAATGCCATTGAGCGCACAACAGCTGGCAGCCCAAAAAAACCTGTCTTATGTGCTGGCAGAAAAGCTGGCTCAGCTGATTTTAGCGGGTAAATATGCCCCGGGTAGCATCCTGCCGGGCGAAATGGAGCTGGGCGAGCAGTTTGGCGTGAGTCGTACCGCCGTTCGCGAAGCAGTGAAAACCTTAACAGCAAAAGGCATGGTGCTACCGCGTCCGCGCATTGGCACGCGGGTAATGCCACAAAGCAACTGGAACTTCCTCGATCAGGAACTTCTCTCCTGGTGGATGACAGAAGACAACTTCAATCAGGTCGTCGATCACTTTCTGGTGATGCGCAGCAGTCTTGAGCCGCAGGCCTGCCTGCTTGCCGCCACGCTCGGGACAGCCGAACAAAAAGCCCAGCTCAACACCTTAATGGAAGAGATGGTGTTCCTGAAAAAGCATTTCAACCGCGAGCGCTGGGTTGAGGTCGATATGGCCTGGCATGAACATATCTATATGATGAGCGCCAATCCGTTCCTTACCTCTTTTGCTTCTTTATTCCATTCGGTGTACCACACCTACTTTACCTCTATTACTCAGGACGAAGTGGTGAAGCTGGATCTGCATCAGGCCATTGTCGATGCCATTCAGGAGAGCGACGGGCAACGAGCCCTGAGCGCGTGCCAGGCGTTACTGGTCGCGCCAACCCACCAGCAGGTGAATAAATGACAAAGAAAAAAGCACGCAGCATGGCCGGGCTGCCGTGGATTGCAGCCATGGCGTTCTTTATGCAGGCACTGGATGCCACCATCCTCAACACCGCACTTCCCGCCATTGCGCAAAGCCTTAACCGATCGCCGCTGGCGATGCAGTCCGCCATCATCAGTTACACCCTGACGGTTGCAATGCTGATTCCGGTGAGCGGCTGGCTGGCCGATCGCTTCGGCACCCGTCGCATATTTATGTTGGCCGTAACGCTCTTTACGCTCGGTTCGCTGGCCTGTGCATTATCATCCTCTCTGACCGAACTGGTTATCTTCCGCGTTCTGCAGGGAATTGGCGGCGCGATGATGATGCCCGTGGCGCGCCTGGCACTTTTGCGCGCCTATCCGCGCAGTGAATTGCTTCCCGTACTCAACTTCGTCACCATGCCCGGCCTGGTCGGTCCGATACTTGGCCCGGTGCTGGGCGGTGTGTTTGTCACCTGGGCCAGCTGGCACTGGATCTTCCTGATTAATATTCCAATTGGCGTAGCAGGGCTGCTGTATGCCCGCAAATATATGCCGAACTTCACCACGCCAAGACGCAGTTTCGATATGGGTGGTTTTTTCCTGTTTGGTCTGAGCCTGGTATTGTTCTCCAGCGGGATGGAGCTGTTTGGTGAGAAGATAGTGGCAACATGGCTTGCGCTGGCTGTCATTCTTGGCGGTATTTTGCTGTTCCTTCTTTATATACGTCATGCACGCCGTCACCCGACACCGCTGATTTCGCTGTCTCTCTTTAATACGCGCACTTTCTCGGTAGGTATCGCGGGGAATATTGCTTCGCGCCTGGGGACGGGCTGCGTACCGTTTTTGATGCCTCTGATGCTGCAGGTCGGTTTCGGCTATCCGGCCCTGATAGCCGGCTGCATGATGGCGCCCACGGCAATGGGCTCAATTCTGGCCAAATCAACCGTCACGCAGGTGCTGCGCTGGTTTGGCTATCGGAAGACGCTGGTTGGCGTAACGGTCTTTATCGGGCTGATGATTGCGCAGTTCTCGCTACAATCTGCCTCGCTTCCCGTCTGGATGCTGATCCTGCCGTTGTTTGTGCTGGGTATGGCAATGTCAACGCAGTTCACGTCGATGAACACGATTACTCTCGCGGATCTGACTGACGACAACGCCAGTAGTGGCAACAGCGTGCTGGCGGTGACTCAACAGTTATCAATCAGCCTTGGGGTGGCTGTCAGTGCCGCGGTACTGCGGTTCTATGAAGGTTTTGACAGCGCGAACACCGTCGAGCAGTTCCACTATACCTTTATCACGATGGGCGGACTTACCGTCGTTTCAGCGCTGGTCTTTATGCTGTTAAAACCGAAAGATGGTCGAAACCTGATTAAAGAACGCCACAAAACAAAAGCTAAACCGAACCCCGTTCCATCAGAACAGGAGTAAGCTGCAGACGCTGCTGCTGCAGCGTGGGCTGCGCCATTCGGTGGATTAATACATCAATGGCCAGCTCACCCAGTT
>NZ_LOMM01000041.1:0-5960 GCF_001605945.1 Enterobacter sp. SENG-6 | reverse complement strand
CGGCGGGGTCATGTAGCTGGCCAGTTCGATATCATCGTAGCCAATCACCGCCATATCGTCAGGAATACGCAATCCCGCCTGGTACAACGCCTTATACGCCCCAAACGCCATGGCATCATTGCCAATAAAGACGGCCTGCGGGCGCGGTGTCTGCGCCAGCAATGTCTGCATCGCCTCGAAACCGCCCTGAAATTCAAAATCGCCGGTTATACGGTAACCCTCCGGAACCGCGAGTCCCGCCCGAGCCATCGCGGAAAGGTACCCCTCCAGACGTAGCCGCGCCGGGGTTTTATCCAGCGGACCAGTAATGCAGGCGATGCGGGTATGGCCTTTGTCGATCAGATACTGGGTTGCCATATCTCCGCCCAGCAGGGAGTTATCCTGAATCAGATCGCTGGTCCCGTCGAACGGCGCCCAGTCCATCATCACCGTGGGGATAGACGGATAACGCTGAATAATCTCTTTCGAGGGTTGATGCGTTTCGGTACACAGCAGCAGTAACCCGTCGACGCGTTTTTGCATCAGCGTCTCCAGATTACGGTTCATGCGCTGCTCATCCCCTTCGGTATTGCACAGCACCAGACTGTAGCCGCGTTCGAAGCAGCTGCGTTCCACCCCGCGGACAAGTTCAGAATAAAAGGGATTCGTACTGGCGGTGATCAGCATGCCAATGGTGCGCGTCTGGTTGAGCTTCAGGCTGCGGGCCAGCGCAGACGGCGCATAGTTAAGATCTTTCACTGCGGCTTCGACTTTCTCCCGAATCGCCTCGCTGACAAAGCGATCGTTATTAATGACGTGGGAGACTGTCGACGTAGAAACGCCCGCCAGGCGGGCGACATCTTTCATTGTGGCCAAGCGTTACCCCTGCTGACTTAAGAATTCATCGATCTCTTTACGCCACGGAACGGAGGGCTGGGCACCTTTGCGCGTGACGGCGATAGCCGCAGCAGCATGCGCAAAGCGGATAGCATCATCCATTCCCTTTCCTTCCAGCAGCGCTGTCACCAATGCTCCGTTAAACGTATCGCCTGCCGCGATGGTGTCAATCGCCTTGACCTTAAAGCCCGGCACGCGACGGCCTTCGCCGTTTACGCTTGCCCACACGCCGCGGCTACCGAGGGTAATGATAACGGTGCCGATGCCTTTATCGTGCAGCGCTTTCGCGGCACGTGCTGCGTCATCATCATTTTCAACACGAATGCCCGTCAGTTTTTCCGCTTCGGTTTCGTTCGGTGTAATGATGTCCACCCGCGCCAGCAGTTCGTCTGATAATACACGGGCAGGCGCAGGATTAAGTACGACAGTGGTATGATTTTGATGCGCAATGTCAGCGGCCGCCAGTACGCTTTCTACGGGCGATTCCAGCTGCATCAGTAACGCGTCGGCATTAGCGATAAGCTCACGCTGTGCTTCAACGCGGTCCGTCGTAAGACGGGCATTCGCGCCTGCATGAATACCGATGACATTCTCACCTTCCGCGTTGACGAAAATCAGCGCCACGCCGGTCGATTCCCCTGCAACAACGCTGACTGGCGCAACATCGATGTTATCGCTGGCGAGCTGTTTACGCACGCGCTCACCGGTATCGTCATCACCCGTGCAGGCGATAAACGCGATATTTGCCCCACTGCGTCCTGCTGCAACCGCCTGGTTGGCACCTTTACCGCCAAATGCCACCTGATAATGGTTGCCGGTGACGGTTTCGCCCGGCGTCGGGAAGGATTCAAGGTTAAGAATGTGATCGGCATTGATACTGCCAAGGACGACGAGGTTGCCTGCGGTTTTCATGGTTGAGCTGTCCATCTGAGAGCGCCACCGGTGTTACCCGGTGGCGTATGCCACACTTTTCTTTATTGGTGTCCCTCAGGCAGCCAGCGACTGCCTGAATCGCCTTTTTACTGCTTGATGACCAGTTTCAGGTCAACTGGATATTTAGCCTGAACTTTTTCGCCCTTCAGCACTTTGTCAGCAGTCTGCACGCCAGTCGCGCCGATCTGCTCAGGCAGCTGAGCGATGGTCGCCGCCAGTTTGCCATCATTTACCGCTTTTTCACCATCTGGTGTGCCGTCAAATCCGACAACCATCACATCAGATTTACCTGCAGTCTGCAGGGCACGCAGCGCGCCGAGCGCCATTTCGTCGTTCTGTGCGAACACCGCCTGCACGTCTGGGTGCGCGGTCAGCAGGTTCTGCATGACGTTCAGACCTTTAGTACGGTCGAAGTCAGCAGGCTGGCTGGCCAGGACGTTAAATTTGTGAGCCGCAACCGCCTGCTGGAAACCTTCGCCACGTTCGCGGGCTGCGGACGTACCGGCAATACCCTGCAGTTCGATAACTTTCGCGCCTTCACCTGCTTTCTTCGCGATGTAGTCACCCGCGATTTTACCGCCCAGCACGTTATCAGACGCAATGTGGCTCACAACGTCGCCTTTCGTTGCCTGACGGTCCAGGGTGATCACCGGGATCTTCGCCTGGTTTGCCATCTTCACGGCGTTACCCACCGCGTCAGAATCGGTTGGGTTGATCAGCAGAATTTTGGTGCCGCGAACGGTTAAGTCCTGCACGTTAGCCAGCTCTTTCGCCGGGTTGTTCTGTGAATCCAGCACCACCAGGTTGTAGCCCAGTTTGTCGGCTTCTTTCTGTGCGCCATCCTTCAGGGAGACGAAGAACGGGTTGTTCAGCGTGGAGATAACCAGCGCGATGGTGTCTTTCGCCATAGCGTTAGCACTTACGGTTGCGCTCAGCGCGACAGCAGAAACCAGGGTAGCCAGTTTTTTCATGTTCATATCTAAGATGTCCTGTAGTGTCGTCAGTTACTGTTTTTTGTTGTCTACCAGGACCGCCAGCAAAATCACCACTGCTTTAACGATCATCTGGTAATAGGAGGAAACACCTAACAAATTCAAACCATTATTCAGGAAACCGAGAATCAGTGCGCCGATCAATGTCCCAACAATGCGACCTTTACCGCCCGCAAGACTCGTACCGCCCAGAACCACTGCCGCAATGGCATCCAGCTCATACCCCGTACCCGCCGTTGGCTGCGCGGAAGAGAGGCGCGCCACTTCGATGATGCCCGCCAGAGAGGCCAGCAAACCGCACAGTGAGTAAACGATAATTTTAACTTTGTTGACGCTGATACCGGACAGACGCGTTGCCGCTTCGTTACCGCCCAGTGCATAAATATAGCGGCCCAGACGCGTGTGGTGCAGCATGTACCACGCCGCCAGGAAGACGATGGCCATGATCCAGACCGGCGTCGGGATACCCAGCGGGCGACCGATACCGAACCAGCCAAACAGATCGGCGTTGTCCGTAAAGCCGGTGTTAACCGGGCTGCCGTTGGTATACACCATGGTGACACCGCGCAGCAGCAGCATCATGACCAGCGTCGCAATAAACGCCTGAACACGACCTTTCGCCACAATAACCCCGGTGACAGCACCAATTGCCGCACCCAGCGCCAGCGCAGCGGCAACGGCCACCAGCGCGTTGACCTCAATCCCGACGATTGAAGCAGCAACCGCACCGGTGAGCGCCAGCAGGGAACCGACGGACAGATCGATACCCGATGTCAGGATCACCAGCGTCATCCCGACCGCCATAATGGCGTTCACGGAGGTCTGCTGAAGAATGTTGAACAGGTTATTAACGGTGAAGAAATTGGGGCTCATGGTCGACACAATCGCGATCAGCACCAGCAGGGCAATCAGCGATTTTTGTTCCATCAGCCATGCCTTTGTGAAATAACGGCGACCAGAAACAGCCTGGGTAGTCATCTTCTTACTCCTGATTCACGCGATTAAGCTTGCCCACAGCGGCAGCCATCAGAACTTCCTGGGTGGCCTGCTCGCGAGTGAATTCACCGCCGAGATGCCCTTCATGCATGACGATAATGCGATCGCTCATGCCTAATACCTCTGGCATCTCGGAAGAGACCAGAATGATGCTCAGACCGTCGGCCTTGAACTGGTTAATCAGCTGATAGATCTCTTTTTTAGCCCCTACGTCCACGCCGCGGGTAGGTTCATCAAGGATCAACACTTTCGGGCGCGTCATCAGCCCGCGTGCAATCGCCACTTTCTGTTGATTACCGCCGGACAGCAGGCCAATCGCCTGTTCCATCGAGGGGGTTTTCACATTAAAGAGGCGGATAAAATCGCTGACTGCCTGCTGTTCATCTTTATGTTTCAGGCTGCCGCCGCTGCGGCTGAAATAGCGCAGGGCGGTAAGAGACATGTTCTCTTTCACCGACATGCCCAGCACTAAGCCGTCGCGCTTACGGTCTTCAGAGATATAAACAATACCATTCGCCAGGCCATCCTGCGGAGAGCGCGTCACCACTTCATGCCCGTCGAGAGTGACATAACCGCTGGATCGCGGCAGCGCACCGTACAGCACTTTCATCAGCTCGGTACGGCCGGCGCCCATTAGCCCTGCCACGCCAAGAATTTCCCCTTTGCGCAGGGTAAAGGAGACATTGTCCACGCCCGGGCCACAGAGATTATCCACCTTCAGGCGGATTTCACCCGGTGCTTTGTCGAGGTGCGGGTATTGATCTTCGAGCTTGCGTCCCACCATCATTTCGATAAGCGTATCTTCCGTCAGCGATGCCACTTCACGCTCGGCAATAAACTGCCCGTCGCGGAAGACGGTAACGTCGTCGCAGATCTCGAAAATCTCTTTCATACGGTGAGAGATATAGACAATTCCACGTCCCTGCGATTTCAGCTCGCGGATGACGCGGAACAGGGATTCGGTTTCGGTATCGGTCAGGGCGTCCGTCGGTTCATCCATAATGATGACCTTCGACTCAAAGCTCAGCACTTTCGCGATCTCCACCATCTGCTGGTCGCCAATGGAGAGTTCGCCCACCAGGCGGTCGCTTTTGAAGCGCAGGTTCAGCTTCGCCAGTAGCTTATCCGCTTCGGCATACATCGTTTTCCAGTCAATTTTGCCAAACCGGTTAACAAATTCGCGGCCAAGGAAGATGTTCTCCGCAATAGTGAGCTGCGGGATCAGGTTCAGTTCCTGGTGAATAATGCCGATCCCCGCTTCCTGCGAGGCTTTTGGACCACTGAAGGTGGTCTCTTTACCCAGCCACAAAAGTGAACCGGCATCGCGTTGATAGATACCGGTCAGCACTTTCATCATGGTGGATTTGCCGGCGCCATTCTCGCCCACCAGCGCCATTACGCGTCCGGCATAAACGTTCAGCGCCGCGCCAGAAAGGGCTTTTACGCCCGGGAACGATTTATCGATCCCTTTAAGTTGCAGTAATGCGTCCATGATGGCCTCAGAAGGTGACGCCAGCACAGAGAATGATATTCGCATACGGGGAACACTCCCCGCTGCGAATCACCGCCTGACTGTCTGCGGTTTGTTGTTTGAACTGTTCGTGCGTTGTGTAACGAATTTCTATGGTGTTTCCCTGGTGTTGTTGCAGTTGCTCAATGTGATTGAGCAACGTTTCGTGGAGTTGCGGATTATGTTGTTTAATTTCCGTCGCGAGAATGACCGCCTCAACCTGCATCTCCGCGGTCACTACATCCAGTACCTGCATAAACGAGGGCACGCCCTGCGTTAACGCCATATCAATACGGGTTGTGTTGCGCGGAACCGGTAAGCCTGCATCGCAAACCACCAGCGTATCGGTATGCCCAAGACGGGAAATAACCGACGAGATTTCTGAGTTGAGAACCGTGCCTTTCTTCATTTTCTTGCTCCACTAGCGAAACGTTTCGCTGAAATCAGTTTAGTCTCAAGAGTGCTCAGAAAACCACCATGACGTAACAGAATTGTGATCGGTGTCGAAACGTTTCGCTAAGTGAAATGAGACGTAAATTTTGGCGGGAATATTGAGTATGAGTAGGCCGGGTAAGCGAAGGGTATGAACCGGAAACATGGGTGACACTTTAGACCGGATACATGGGTAACAGTTATAACTGGCATAGAAGAGG
>NZ_LOMM01000040.1:0-10534 GCF_001605945.1 Enterobacter sp. SENG-6 | reverse complement strand
TTGCCACGGAACGGTCTGCGTTGTCGGGAAGATACGTGATCTGATCCTTCAACTCAGCAAAAGTTCGATTTATTCAACAAAGCCTGTCCGGCCTGAGCATCAGTGATTATCTTAAGCAGAACGGCACGGGCCATAACGCCTGAAAGAAATTTGCGTTATTTGTAAAATTAAATACTAGGGACGCCTCAGGATATAAAAAACTAATGACGAAACAGGAATGGATTTTACGACTACGGCGCTGTACATCGAAGGAAACCCTGGAAAGGGTAATAGAAAAAAATAAATATTCTCTGTCAGATGATGAGCTTGAGCATTTCAATGCCGCGGTTGATCACCGGCTGGCGGAGATGACGATGGGAAAGTTGTATGACCGGGTACCGCCAGGTGTCTGGAAATTTGTGAAATAGAACAGGTGACCTTATGAGTTACGGCTGGCTCTTCGAAAATTCGGATGATGACATTTCGGGTTATAATCATATCAATCTGGAACACCTCCCTCCGGAGCTAAAACAGGTTGCTCTCCAGATAGTACAAAATCAGTTTGATCGTGATACTGCAGAGAAAAAACTGGCAGAATTAATCCAGCAACTCGAGTTTGATATAACTGCAGCAGAACTGTCAGCATATCTTTTTAAACCGGGCCATGCCTGACGGCTAACCCGGTAGCGATAATAGTGGAGACCGACGGAGGGCTTCACTTTGGCCGCGGGATCAGCGTCCTGCGGATGGTTTCCATCAGAAGTTGATAGTGCACAGACGGGCTTTTATCCAGCCGCAGACCGTTCTTCCAGCATTCATCCGAAAATTGTTCCGCTTCATTACAGGTACGATCTTCAGGCTGCCGGCTCTCAAGCCAGCGAGTCTGTACTTCTTAATCTGTTCTGTTCATTAACTTAGTCCTTGCCTCGTTAGGGGATGACATCCCTGATTGTGCTGTCATGACACGACAAACACATCAACTTATGTTACGAAATCTATTCAAGTAACTGATATTTAACATAAAACGCATTATCGGTACTTTGAAGTGTATAGCATTTGCTATACGTTCGTGTTGTGTTATTCTTGTATATCAATTGCTATACAAGAGAGGTGTGTATGAAATCAGATGTTCAACTCAACCTAAGAGCTAAAGAGTCTCAGAGAGCACTCATCGATGCTGCTGCAGAGATCCTTCATAAATCGCGAACCGACTTTATCCTGGAGATGGCCTGCAAGGCTGCGGAGAATGTGATCCTTGATCGCCGTGTTTTCAATTTTAACGACGAACAGTATGCAGAGTTCATCGATATGCTCGATGCACCAGTCGAGGATGAGCCCGCCATTAATAAACTACTGGCAAGGAAACCTCAGTGGGACGTATAACCACGCCCGAGCCGTTATCCAGCTCTCATCAGCTGGCTGAGTTCGTCAGTGGAGAGACAGTCCTCGATGAATGGCTAAAACAGAGAGGTTTAAAAAATCAAGCTCTTGGCGCTGCCCGAACGTTCGTTGTTTGCAAGACGGGTACGAAGCAAGTAGCTGGTTTTTACTCTTTGGCCACCGGTAGCGTTAACCATACGGAAGCGACAGGTAGTCTTCGGCGTAACATGCCAGATCCTATACCGGTGATTATACTCGCTCGCCTGGCGGTAGATGTCTCATTGCACGGAAAAGGGGTTGGCGCCGATTTACTCCACGATGCAGTGCTACGGTGTTATCGCGTAGCTGAGAACATTGGGGTTCGTGCGATAATGGTTCATGCGCTTACTGAAGAAGCCAAAGGTTTCTATGCTCACCATGGATTTAAGGCATCACAAACTCATGAGAGGACTCTGTTTCTAAAGCTTCCATGACTGGTTGCTGGAATGGGAAAGTAGCTGGTTACCTTCTTAACATATTGATTTTTATGTTATTTGTTTTAATATTTAACATAATCTTTGTTATGCGCACCTGTATTGTCAGCACAAAGCGTTATTGTCGTCTCAGGGGCTGCGGATGTTTTCCTGGACTGTTATGTTGTGATCCCAAGATGCTGCCGGTACTTCACAGGACTCATTGCACCTAATGATAGCTTGATACGTTTCTCGTTATACCAGCGTATGTACCTGTCCAGGAAGCAGATAAATTTTTCCAGCGTGATACCCGCCCAGTCTCTGCCATAGAACATTTCGTTTTTGATACGCCCGAAGAAGCCTTCACACGCAGCATTATCCGACGAGCATCCTTTGCGCGACATGGACCTTATAAGTCCGGAGGTGTTGATACGCTCGAGCCAGCCCGGCCACCGGTAATGGCCACCACGATCGCTGTGTATCACTGGTTTATCATGTTCGTTGAGCGTATCGAGTGCGTCATCGAGCATCGTATTCACCAGCGTCGCGTCCGGGCGTGTTCCTATCGACCAGCTTACAACCAGGCCATCAAAGCAGTCGATAACCGGCGACAGATAGACTTTTCCAGCCGGAAGCTGGAACTCCGTAATATCGGTCAGCCACTTCTCATTTGGCCTGCAGGAACTAAAATCCCAAGCGAGTAAATTTTCCGGTGCCGGGCCGATTTCGCCACAGTAAGAGTTGTATCGTCGTCGCCTGGTGCGCTTAACAACGAGCTGCTCTTCTGCCATCAGTCTGCGGACAACCTTTTCAGAAATAACCCTGTTGTTACCGCGAAGCATCGCGTGAAGGCGCCGATAGCCGTAACAGCGGTAATTCTCCTCAAAGATATCGGCCATGATCACGCGTATTACCGCATACTTATCGTACAGACGTTTTGGTAAAAATAACAGCTGCGGGCAAGTTGCAGAACGCTTAGCAACTCAGCAACGGGGTACTTTTTCTTAAGGGCATCAACTATCAGGGTTTTCTCCCTGTTTTTCAGTTTCAGAAAGCTGACGCCCAGATCTTTTTTTATCAGTTCATTCGCCTTTGTCAGTATGTCACGTTCGAGCTGCAGCTGATGAATCTGCTTCCTGAGACGCTGGATTTCACCGAGTAAAGCATCCTGATTTTTATCCTGAGGGGCTGACTTTCGTTTGCGCATGGATTGATAAGCCTCGTCACTGATAAGGTCTTTCTTCCATTTGTACAGGACCGGGACGCTGACGCCTATGCTTTGTGCAACTTTACGCGCGGTTCCACGTCGGTTACAGAGCTCCCGGACGGCCTGAGACCTCTCTTCCGGGCTGAAGCATTTGTTTCGTGGGGACTGAACCAGGCTTCGATGGCGGGCAGGAACTGCCACAGCAGCATGAGTGCGGCGATGCAGCCAGTGATGACGAGCCAGCGCCGGATGAATCGATCCGGCGCCGGGCGGCTGTAGGGGTCGGGTAGGTCACGTCATTCTCCATGTTGAAATCAGCGCCAAAGGCCGCCAGTGCGCCAGCGTGGCGGACGTGGTGATACGGTCACTTCGGGGTCGAAACGGGCCGATGGAAACGGCGGCATCGCGGGCGGCGGAGCAAGTTCCAGCAAGCGCTCAATGCGTTCAGCCGTCGCTGGATGCGTGCGCAACCAGGAGGGTTCCGGATTGCCCCATCCGGGCAGCAGCCAGGCGCGCCAGGAGCGGCTCACCCGCTCGATCTTGGCGAGCGCTGAGGCCAGCCCGTGCGGGTCGCCGGTCAATTCGGCAGCGAGCCGGTCGGCGTCGAATTCGCGCACCCTGGACAAGCCCAACTGAGCCAGCAAGGCCAGCTGTGGCGCGACCGCAAGTAGAAGCAACGCGGGCCAATTGACTTCCGTGACTCCAAGCAATAGCGTTGGCAAGCTGAGCACGATCGCAAGCTGCCCCAACAAGGCCAGAAGATGGGTGAGCCGGCTGATGGAATCGGCCAAGCCCATGACACGCAAATCCTCGTTCGCAATATGCGCGATTTCGTGGCCGAGCACGCCGGTCAACTCGCGGGGCGTGAGGCTACGCAGCAGGCCGTCGGTCAGCGCGATGGCCGCGTGATGCTTCGAACCGGTGGCGAAGGCGTTGACGACCCCGCTGGGCACGTAGTGCGGTACCGGCACGGTAGGCAGCCCGGCCCGCGCCGCCAGTTCGCGCAACACAGCCCAAAGATCGGGCGCTTCATCCGGGTGCAGGGGGCGTGCGCCATACAGCCGCAAGGTCAGCCCGGAGGCGGCCGCCGGTTCAAGCAGCAGGGTGAACCCCGCAGCCGCAAGCGCCAGCCAAAGCCCGCCGTCACCCAACAGCAGGCTGCCAGCGACGGCGGCAATTCCGAGCAGGGTCAGCACCAACAGCACGGTTTGCAGGCGATTGTGCCAGCGATGCCGCGCGCCGACATTCTGCGCGTGGCGCAGATCACGACTGATCATCTGAGCTTTCCCCGGCTGTCCGGTCATCGCGCTCGCGCAGCAGCCAGTAAGTCGCCCCGAGGGCCAGTGTCGCGCCTGCAAGCGCCGCGACCTTGGCGGGGCCGGTCTCCGGGTCGAGGATTACGAATTTACGCGCCAGGGCGATCAGCCCGATCAGGATCACCGTCTTGACCTGGATGATGCTGTCGCGCCGCAAGGCCACCCTCACGATGGAATGCTTGAACTCCATGGCAATGAGCAGCGTCATGATCATGCCGAACACGGTCTGGAAGACCTTGTGATCGAGCGGATTGAATGCATCAATGATCAGCAGGCTGAAGACGATCGAGATCAGCTGCAGCAGCGAGACCACGATGATAACGGCAATGATTGCGGACAGCGCGAGCGCGATCACCTGTTCAAAGCGCTCGTAGAACGTCATCACTGCCCATTGGGCGCGAAATGTTTTGATCGGGTCTGCTTGCTTTTCCTTCATCGCCACTCCTCTCAATTCTGAAATACTTGTGCGCCCACAACTTGGTTGCACCCTCGTCTTTTTTGCCTGGTAGAGCGCGCTGTCCGCCTGCAGCATCACCTGCTCGACAGAGTGCAAACGGGGGTCAAGGAGAGCCACCCCCATGCTGGCGCTATAGCTGATCGACACCTCTCCACACACCACCGCTGTCGCCGCAGTGTCCTGACGAAATCGCTCCGCCCATACTTGGGCGCCTTCTATCGATACCGCTTCCAACAACACAGCGAATTCCTCCCCCCAATCCGGGCAGCCATGTCGGTTGCGCGAACATGTTCCCTCAACCGTGAAGCAAAGGGGTCGGTGATCACCATACGCAGCAACTGCTGCTCTATTTCCTTGCGAGAAGAGATGTCGAACAGAGTACCGACTATCAGTTGCCTGCCCGCGTCACCCAGCCATGGGCCTTGTTCCTCGAAAGTCGAGTTGCCAGAGGATCAGGTGAACAGATGGGCCGCGCCGTCACGCGAACGGATGGCCAGCGAGCGGGAGGGCAGTGCCGCCGCTGATGAGCAGTCCCCACGGCGTGGCCGACTGCTCATCACGCTTGTAGACGCCCGCGTGACCTGCGGCCACGACCGCCACCGCGATCGAGGCCAGGGAGGCTGCCCATGCCAGTGCCAGGCCGATGGGGTCGGACACGGCAGCCTCGCCCGCCATCAAGATGCGTCGCTCGCCTTCGCGGCATCCGGCTGCTCCGGCTCGGCCGGGGTCTGCGGTGGCTCTTTGCGTTCGAACACCACGCGTTCGGCCTTGTCGTCCCAGCGTGCGCTGGCGTGATCGCCCTTGCCGATACCGCCGCCGAGCATCTCGCGCGCCAGCGCAGTTTCCAGCTCGCTGCGGATCAGGCGCTTGAGTTCACGCGCACCGAACTCGGGCTTGTAGCCTTCTTCCGCGAAATGGTCGATCAGCGTCTGATCGAAAGTGAGCGTCACGCCCTGGCTGGCGGCGCTGCGCGCCACGCGATCGAGCTGCAGGCCGACGATGTGGCGGATCTCCTCCTTGCCCAGCGCATGGAAGACGATGATCTCGTCGATGCGGTTGAGGAACTCGGGCCGGAAATGGCCGCGCAGCACGTCCATGACTCCGGCCTTGGTCTTTTCGTACTCCTCGCCGGCCGCCCCGCGCGCCTTCAGCCGTCGCTGGATGATGTCCGAACCCAGGTTGGACGTGGCGATGATGATGGTGTTGGTGAAATCCACCACCCGGCCCTTGCCGTCGGTGAGGCGACCGTCGTCGAACACTTGCAGCAGGATGTTGTATACGTCAGGGTGTGCCTTCTCGATCTCGTCGAGCAGCAGCACGCTGTAGGGCTTGCGCCGCACCTTCTCGGTGAGCTGACCGCCTTCGTCGTAACCGACATAGCCCGGAGGCGCGCCCACCAATCGCGCCACGGTATGGCGTTCGCCATATTCCGACATGTCGATGCGCAACAGGGCGTGCTCATCGCCGTAGATCGATTCGGCCAATGCCTTGGCGAGCTCGGTCTTGCCCACCCCGGTCGGGCCCAGAAACAGGAAGGTAGCCACCGGTTTGCTGCCTTCACGCAGGCCGGCGCGGGACAGCCGCACGGCATCGGCCACGGCACGGACCGCCTCGTCTTGTCCCACCAGGCGCTCGTGCAGCCGTTGTTCCAAGTGCAGCAGCTTTTCGCGCTCTTCCACCGTCAACTCGTTGACCGGGATGCCGGTCAGGCGCGAGACGATCTGCGCCACGTGTTCCGCCTTGACCTCGGCACTGCCGGAGGCCCGCTCCCGCTCCCAGTCCTCGACGAGCTTCTTGAGCTCGGCCTCCTTGGCTTCGATGCGCTTCCCGAGCTCGGCGGCCTGGTCGTACTGCTTGCGCGCGGCCACGTAATCCTGTTCACGCCGCAGCTGGTGCAGTTCGGACTCCAGCTCCTGCACGGCCACCGGCCGGGCCGTGGCCGACAGCTTCACGCGCGCGGCCGCCTGGTCGAGCAAGTCGATCGCCTTGTCCGGCAGGAAGCGCGCCGTGATGTAGCGGTCGGACAACTCGGCCGCCGCGATGATCGCGTCCTCGGAGATGCTGACCTTGTGGTGCGCCTCGAAGGTGTCGCGCAGGCCGCGCAGAATCATGATGGCCTGGGCCACCGTCGGCTCGGGTACCGTCACCGGCTGGAAGCGCCGCTCCAGTGCGGCATCCTTCTCGATGTATTTCTGGTACTCGTTCAGCGTCGTGGCGCCGATCAGGTTGAGTTCACCGCGCGCCATCATCGGTTTGAACACGTTGGCCACGTCCAGCCCGCCTTCGCCACCGCCCTGGCCGGCACCGACGATGGTGTGCACCTCGTCGATGAACAAAATCAGCTCGCCCTGGTGCTCGGTCACCTCCTTCAGCACCTTCTGCACGCGCTCCTCGAACTCGCCGCGATATTTGGCGCCGGCCACCATGGCGTTGATGTTGAGTTCCACCAGGCGCTTGTCGCGCAAGGTCTCGGGCACTTCACCCGCCACCATGCGCTGCGCCAGCCCTTCGACGATGGCGGTCTTGCCCACACCCGGCTCGCCGATCAGCACCGGGTTGTTCTTCTTGCGCCGGGCCAGCACCTCGATGGTGGTTTCGATCTCCTGCGCGCGGCCGATCACCGGGTCGAGCTTGCCGTCGCGCGCCATCTTGGTCAGGTCGCGCGAGTACTTGTCGAGTTCTGGCGTGTTGGTCGGCGTCTCAGCGCGGCCATCCTCGGCGCCCTTGCCGACCACCTTGCTGACCTGTTGGCGCAGCGCCTGCGGCGTCAGGCCGTAGCGGCGCAGCAGGTTGGCGGCCAGCCCTTCGCCTTCCTCAGCCAGACCGATCAGGAAATGCTCTGGACCGACATAAGAATGGCCGAGTTCATTGGAGGCCACGAAGGCGCGGCTGAGCGCATCCTTCACGCGCGGCGACACGCCGATCTCGCCCTCGAAGGGCTTGTCCCCGCGCTTGGCCTCAGACTCGATCTGCCGCTTGAGGTCATCGACCTTGATCTTGAACTGACCCAGGATGGTCTTGACCACGTCGCTGTCGGCCAGCGCCAGCAGCAGATGTTCGGTATCCACCTCGGAGCGGCCAAATTCGGCAGCGTGTTTGGCGGCCTCCTGCAGCAAGGCTTCCGACTGTTCGCTGATGCGGCTGGCCAGCCCACTGCCGCGACGGCGCGGCGCACCCGAACCTGCGGCGGCGGGCTCGCCAAACGAGGCATCGACCACGTCATCGGTATCGGCGGCAACTGGCGTCGCGTCGTCGCCGATGCGGAAGAAGTCACTGCCGAGGAAGTCCTCGAACAGGCCGCTGCGCGAGCCGAACAAGGCTTCCAGCGGCGAAACGGTGCGCTTTTGCTGGCGCACTAATTGCCGGTAATGGTCGTCGCACAACAGCATGGTGCTGTGACGACCGTTGAGATTGGCTTCCACCCGCACGGTGGCGGGTTGGCCGCAGACCTGGCATTGTTTTCTGGCCATGCTGATGCTCCTGAGAAGGTTGACAAGGTTGAGGCGACGAGGCATCGCGAACCGCGACTCCTCGTCTCGTGCCGGGTTTTTCTTGTGACGAACGAGCCGGCGACGTCAGCCGTTGATCGGGATCGAGCGTCCCTGCTTCGGCGCGCTGACCTCGCGCTTGTCGATCGTGACCGTGAGCACCCCGTTCTTGAACGATGCTTTGATCGAATCCTGGTTGGCGTCGTCAGGCAGGTTCAAGGCACGCTGAAAGCTGCCGTAGGAGCGCTCCACACGGTGGAAGCCACCTTCCTTCTTCTCCTGTTCCTGGCGCTTCTCGCCACGCACCATCAGCACGTCGTTGTCGAGAGTGATCTGGATGTCCTTCTCCTCGACACCGGGCACTTCCAGGGCAATCTTGTACTGCTTGTCGGTTTCCTGGATGTCCAGGGCCGGCTTCAGCATGCCCGACCAATCGGATGGCCACTGCGGCATGTTCAACGCCGGAAAACCGAAGCCCCGGAATGCGTCATCGAACAGCCGGTCGATTTCCCGATGCAGTTGCAGGATCGGGCTGACTGGCCCGCTCGCCGCTGGCAGGTCATTGCGCTGCACCGGCAGGGAAGAGACGGTCTGCTGCTCTTGCTGCTCGTTCTTGAACCAGTTCCAGGGAGCCAACTTCTTGAAATCGATGTCCATGTCATACCTCCAGAAAAATTGGAAAACGAGTTACTCAAGCCCTTTGCCTGCTGTGACGGGCAGTGCGCCCAGGCGACACGGGCTGCTCGGATGACTTCTGCTGTTCACGCTTGCGCATCACCTCCTTCTTTGCTGCGGCTCGGGTCTGATCATTGATCCACTGATCGATTTCACTTTGAGGAAACCGCCACGTCCCGCCCACCTTGAAAGCCGGAATTTCCCCGTGCGCGGCGAGCCGATAAAGCGTCCGCTTGCCGACTTTCAAGTACGCAGCCAATTCATCGAGCGTGAAAATCACCTGTAGGTGCGCTTTCATCCCTGTAGGTGCGCTTTCATCTCACCCTCTCCAATCGCGTCGCTTTGCGGTTCCGGCCAAGGAAATCCTTGTAATACTTTGTAAGATATTACGCTTACCATGACAGCCTTCAAGAGTCAATGTACAGCGTTCTCCCGCCCCATTGATGCAGGTCAACTGCTCAGGCAAGGCGCAGCGGGGCGGTCTGATCAGGCAATGGACAGCGCCTGGCTCGTCAGCCTGCGTGTACCACAGGCGCCTCGATCAAACACCGATCCTCACGTTGTAGCCGAGTGCCCGCAGCCCCTTGCTCGTCTGCATGTTCCTTGACGGAAACTCGTCTGGGCGCGCCCAGACGACGATTTCCCCGAGGCTGCTCAGGCTAACGTGCGGAATTGCCCAGTCGTCGCTGCGGATCGCGTTCCAGAGTCGGGCCGAAACACTTCCGTTGCCCCAGACAACGTAGTTCAACAGTATCCGTCCGGCCAACACACCTTCCCGACACCGCCGCCGAAGGCCATGGCCCATCAAGCGGATTTTCCATGCGCCCTCAGCGCCGTACCTACAGCAAATCTTTCAAGGCTCAGGTCATTCAGGAGTGTTCTGAACCCGGTGCCTCCATCGCAAACATCGCCTTGGGCTACAGCCTCAATGCCAACCTCGATCACAAATGGATTCGGCTGCCTACCCAGAAAACCACGGCTATCCAGCCAGCGTTCATCCCGTTGCCTTCTCAAATGCTCGGCGTGGGTTCGCATACTCAAGCGCGCTGCTGCGATCATGAGTTTGATCCAGTCGGCCCGTAATAATGGGCACGATCCGTATGCCTATCTCAAGGATGTGCTGACACGGTTGCCGTCCCTGTAACAGCCTGAAGTTGACCTGGGTAATCAAATACCGGTGTAGTGATTAGGAAACAGGGCTCGGATAACATCATGGCGCAGGTCACCCTGATCTTGACCCTCCATCTCCGAACAGCTTTTGTATCTTAAGTTAACGATGTCCGCTGCCGGTATTCCCTCGGGGAGTGATATCCCAGCGCGCTGTGCGGGTGGCTTCCATTTCCATCAGATGTCCTTCCTGCTCCGCTACTGAAGGCGTGGTGCGTAACGGCAAAAGCACTGCCGGACATCAGCGCTATCTCTGCTCTCACTGCCGTAAAACATGGCAGCTCCAGTTCACTTACACCGCCTCTCAGCCCGGTACACACCAGAAAATTATTGATATGGCCATGAATGGCGTTGGATGCCGGGCAACCGCCCGCATTATGGGCGTTGGCCTCAACACGATTTTACGTCACTTA
>NZ_LOMM01000039.1:0-11722 GCF_001605945.1 Enterobacter sp. SENG-6 | reverse complement strand
CTGAACAGGAGGGACAGCTGATAGAAACAGAAGCCACTGGAGCACCTCAAAAACACCATCATACACTAAATCAGTAAGTTGGCAGCATCACCGGCGATTGTTACTCGTTTTGGACAAGTCAGCCTGAAGGAAAATCAGCGACGAACCGGCACTGATTATTTGCATCCTGAACGTCTGTCCTTACCTCTGACATTGCGACCATCCTTAAAGCCCGCTTTACGCAACATCAGACGTTAGTAAGTCATTCTCAATATTGCTCTAATCAAAGTGAATCCCCAGATCTGATGCAATTTATGCAAATCAAATGCTCCAGAAGACGGCTGGCAGACTATCAACAGGATATCTGTATGGCCACTCTTGCACTCTGCATTCCGATTGACGCCGCATCGTAAGTTGAAGTTTGCTAATCTTTGAGATGTAGTACCCTCTATACAGTGCGGATTTTAATTAATGGAATAAATGATTATGAGTGAAAATGATACAATCCAAAAGAAGTCTAAAAGCCAGATTAACAAAGCGGTATTCTTTACATCTGCTTTGTTAATTTTCCTTCTTGTCGCCTTTGCCGCTGTATTCCCGGATGTCGCCGACAAAAATTTTAAACTACTTCAGCAACAAATCTTCACGAATGCCAGCTGGTTCTACATCCTTGCAGTGGCCCTGATTCTACTGAGTGTCTCGTTCCTGGGACTCTCACGCTACGGTGATATCAAACTGGGTCCGGACCATGCGCAGCCTGATTTTAGCTATCACTCCTGGTTTGCGATGCTTTTCTCGGCAGGGATGGGGATCGGCCTGATGTTCTTTGGCGTTGCTGAACCTGTGATGCATTATCTTTCACCTCCTGTCGGCACTCCAGAGACCGTTGCGGCAGCGAAGGAAGCAATGCGCCTGACGTTCTTCCACTGGGGCCTGCACGCATGGGCAATCTATGCCATTGTGGCACTGATCCTGGCCTTTTTCAGTTACCGTCACGGTCTGCCTTTAACGCTGCGTTCCGCACTTTATCCCATTATTGGCGAGCGCATATACGGACCTGTAGGCCATGCGGTTGATATTTTCGCCGTTATTGGCACCGTCTTTGGCGTTGCGACATCGCTGGGGTACGGTGTTTTGCAGGTGAATGCTGGTTTGAATCATCTTTTCGGGGTGCCTATTAATGAAACGGTGCAGGTGATTCTAATCGTTGTCATCACTGGTTTAGCGACGATTTCGGTGGTGTCCGGCCTGGACAAGGGAATACGTATACTGTCTGAGCTCAACCTGGGCCTGGCAGTGCTGCTGCTGGCGCTGGTCCTGTGTCTGGGACCAACCGTGCTTCTGCTGAAGTCATTTGTGGAAAATACGGGCGGTTATCTTTCTGAACTGGTGAGTAAAACTTTTAACCTTTATGCGTATGAACCTAAGTCGAGCAACTGGCTGGGGGGCTGGACATTACTGTACTGGGGATGGTGGCTTTCATGGTCGCCGTTTGTGGGGATGTTCATCGCAAGAGTCTCGCGCGGTCGAACCATTCGCGAGTTTGTCACCGGCGTGCTGTTTGTTCCCGCCGGCTTCACGCTCATGTGGATGACGGTGTTTGGTAACAGCGCAATCTATCTCATTATGCACCAGGGGGCGGCTGATCTCGCCAATACCGTTCAGCAGGATGTCGCGCTGGCCCTGTTTAATTTCCTGGAGCATTTCCCGTTTTCTTCCGTGCTGTCATTTATTGCAATGGCGATGGTCATTGTCTTCTTTGTCACCTCGGCTGACTCCGGGGCAATGGTTGTTGATACGCTGGCATCGGGTGGCGTCGCTAACACGCCTGTATGGCAGCGAATTTTCTGGGCCTCGCTCATAGGGATTGTGGCAATCGCACTGCTGATTGCGGGGGGACTGAGCGCGCTGCAAACCGTGACAATAGCGAGCGCATTACCTTTCTCAGTGATTTTACTGATATCCATATACGGATTATTAAAAGCCCTGCGTCGGGATTTGACCAAGCGTGAAAGCCTGAGCATGGCGACTATTGCTCCGACTGCAGCGCGTAACCCGATTCCATGGCAGAGACGCTTGCGCAATATCGCTTATCTGCCAAAGCGCTCTCTTGTGAAACGCTTTATGGGCGACGTTATCCAGCCCGCCATGACGCTGGTTCAGGAAGAACTGAATAAACAGGGAACGATAAGCCATATAAGTGATACTGATGACGAACGAATTCGGCTTGAAGTCGATTTGGGCAATGAGCTGAACTTTATTTATGAAGTGAGACTTCGTGGCTATAACTCACCGGCTTTCGCCATGGCTGCAATGGACAATGACGAGCAGCAGGTTGAGCAACATCGATATTATCGCGCTGAGGTCTATCTGAAAGAAGGCGGTCAAAACTATGATGTGATGGGCTGGAATCAGGAACAGCTGATTAATGACATACTGGACCAGTACGAAAAACACCTGCACTTCCTGCACCTCGTTCGTTAATACAAAAATGCCGTCCTGCCGGGCGGCATTTATTTTCCCGAACTTAATACAAGGATATGCTGAATGATTTTACGCTGGCAATGGATTCTCAGGCAGACACTTAAAAAACTATGGTTCAGGGCAACGTTATTTGCAATGGTAGCAATAATAACGGCCCTTTTATCTATTCTTTTTAGATCAATGATCCCAGAGTCAGTATCAGTGAAGGTTGGTGCGGAAGCAGTTGATAATATTCTGAACATACTGGCATCGAGTATGCTGGCGGTGACCACATTTTCACTGAGTATCATGGTCACCGCTTACGGTTCAGCCACTACTAATGTGACGCCCAGAGCCACGCGTTTAGTTGTAGAAGACGTAACCACACAAAATGTACTGGCCACTTTTATCGGTTCTTTTCTCTTCAGCCTGGTAGGGATTATTGCCCTCAATATGGGAGCCTACGGAGAAAGGGGTAGAGTCATTTTATTCATTGTAACACTGGTTGTCATTGCCTTAATAATCATCACATTGCTTCGCTGGATACAGCATTTGACCTCTCTGGGCAGGGTAGGTGAGACAACAGCAAAAGTAGAACAGGCGGCGATCGAGACATTTATTGCGAGAGCAAAAAGTCCATGTCTTGGCGGATATCCATGGCTTGAGAACAATGAACAACCAAAAGGAACTGTTGCCGTATATCCGGAGAAAATTGGCTATGTTGAATATATTGACATGGTCAAGCTCGGCAGTCTGCTGAGCAATGATCCTCGTCATGTATATCTTGTGGCGCAGCCAGGCAGTTTCATACATCCATCGATGCCAGTTTTGTACCTGAGTTCTGGTCAGGAGTCATCAATCTGTACCGATTTACTTGAAACGATCATTGTCTCGGATGTGCGTTCATTTGCTCAGGATCCCCGATTCTGTCTCAGCGTCATGGCCGAAATAGCCTGCAGGGCCCTTTCGCCCGCAGTAAACGATCCCGGTACTGCGATTGATGTCATTGGCAGAGGTGTTCGAATACTCTCCGCTTACGCGCAGAATAAAATAGATGAAACTGAAGTGATATATCCTTCAGTACATGTTGCGCCACTTCAGATCAAAGACCTACTGGAAGACTTTTTCTTACCTGTTGCACGTGATGGTGCGAGTATGAGGGAGATTCAGATAAGAGTCCTTAAAGGACTGTCTATGCTGAGTAAGGGTTGGCCTGGGATGTTTGCTGAAGCCGCACATATACTGGCATCTGAAACATTAGAGCATGCAACTCGTACTGGTCATATAGCCCATGACGAATATCTTATAAAATCAATTTATTATAATTTATTCAGTGGCGAAAATCCTAAGGAAGGTGCGAACAAGTTCCTGATATGAGATCATCATATTCATCCGGAGCGCATCCCAGAGGGACATCATGAGCCATCAACTCACCTTCGCCGATAGTGAATTCAGCACTAAGCGCCGTCAGACCCGAAAAGAGATTTTCCTCTCCCGCATGGAGCATATTCTGCCATGGCAGAATATGACCGCTGTCATCGAGCCGTTTTATCCCAAGGCGGGCAATGGCCGACGGCCCTATCCGCTGGAGACCATGCTGCGTATTCACTGCATGCAGCATTGGTACAACCTGAGCGACGGTGCCATGGAAGATGCCCTGTACGAAATCGCCTCCATGCGCCTGTTTGCCCGATTATCCCTGGATAGCGCCCTGCCGGATCGCACCACCATCATGAATTTCCGCCACCTGCTCGAGCAGCATCAACTGGCCCGTCAATTGTTCAAGACCATCAATCGCTGGCTGGCCGAAGCAGGCGTCATGATGACCCAAGGCACTTTGGTGGATGCCACCATCATTGAGGCACCCAGCTCTACCAAGAACAAAGAGCAGCAACGCGATCCGGAGATGCATCAGACCAAGAAAGGCAATCAGTGGCACTTTGGCATGAAGGCCCACATTGGTGTCGATGCCAAGAGTGGCCTGACCCACAGCCTGGTCACCACCGCGGCCAACGAGCATGACCTCAATCAGCTGGGTAATCTGCTTCATGGAGAGGAGCAATTTGTCTCAGCCGATGCCGGCTACCAAGGAGCGCTACAGCGCGAGTAGCTGGCCGAGGTGGATGTGGACTGGCTGATCGCCGAGCGTCCCGGCAAGGTAAAAACCTTGAAGCAGCATCCGCGCAAGAACAAAACGGCCATCAACATCGAATACATGAAAGCCAGCATCCGTGCCAGGGTGGAGCACCCGTTTCGCATCATCAAGTGGCAGTTCGGCTTCGTGAAAGCCAGATACAAGGGGCTGCTGAAAAACGATAACCAACTGGCGATGTTATTCACCCTGGCCAACCTGTTTCGGGTGGACCAAATGATACGTCAGTGGGAGAGATCTCAGTAAAAACCGGAAATAACGCCAGAAATGGTGGAAAAAATAGCCTAAATAGGCTGATTCGATGTGTTTGCGGGAAAAAAATCGGCCCAGATCCGCGAAATTTTAATCAACGAGTCAGCTTGGGAAGACATGACCTGCTTATTCGCACCTTCCCTAATCATCACGGCGATTACGTTCAAATCCCCTGCGCCCTCTTGCTGCCCATTCAGCATTGAGTACCACGTAACGCTCCCAGCGTTCACGCAGCTGTGCGAGCTTTAGCGGTAATTCTTTGGTGACAAAGGCTTCCGGTATTTCAAAGTCATCAAGATGCCCTTCCAGGTATGCATGTACGCCTTCCAACACATCAATCAGAGTGATGTTGTTACTTTGTTGCCCTTCAAGAAGCGGCCCCTGCCAGCTATGCCAGAAGGCCTGATGGCGCAGACAGCTTTCGTCATTCGCGAGCCACCACAAATCCATAAAGATTCCTCGTGCAACTTTGAACGGCTGTTCATCAAACTGTTCGATGAGAAAGAAATAACACGGGATCTTGAGCGCGTTAATACGCGCAATTTCAATTTCAGCATCACGGCGCAAGGCAATCAGATTGCTAAAGCGCGAGCGCATACAGGCGACAGGGTTCAACACCCTTACCTTTTCATTCATTTCAGGCATACCGGGGCCGGTTGCTTCTACATAAAACGGGGCGGTATACAGGTAAAGCTTTTCCCCCAGAAAATCAGAACGGTCAAAGCCTCCGGGTCGGTCGATAATATCCACCACATTTGGCTCGTCAGGCGCATCCGGTACGGCAAATAAGCGTCCATCATCCCGTTTGATATCGTGTGTGTCCTGATCGATAAGCATAAACTGTCCAAGGGATGGGGGCTGGCCGTCTTTGTTCTCCCACGTCTTAACGTTGAGCGTTTTTGCTATAGCCGCAATATCATCTTTCCGGGCGCTGTAGTCGCAGTCAACAGAAGTGGTGAGACGCTCATCAGGCAATCTGTCGCCATATTGTGCATGATAATAGGATATCCAGTATTGCACAGCCTGACCGCCAACTGTGATAACGGCATGTTTGAACTGGTCAGCGTTGCAGATCAGCTGCTGATTTAGCAGGTACATCTGCTCATAGGGGGGAATAACGTCTTGAACAGGCATAAAAAAACCATCAGCGAATGATGGTTTATTGTGCCTCAAAGTTCAGGATCAGGCAAAAGCGATAGTATGAGAGAATTTGCTACTGGCTGACTTACTGAAGCGGCTTTTCACGGCAGGTTTGTAACCGGCACGACCACGCAAAACCTGCACCGCTACGGCTTCGTAGCGTTCATGCTGCTTTTGTTTAGCTTGTGCTGGAGACATAATTTTGTACCTGACGGTAGTTATAAACAAATAAGTTGCAGTAACTATACGTCACGAATCTACGTCACGCAATAGTGTACTATTGTTGCAACTTCGATGTACTTCCAGATTACAAAGTAAGTCCTGATCTCTTAGCAAATGTGGTGAACAGAATTGCCATTCCTTCAGCGGATTGTGTCGGGGGTGGATGTCAATCTGGTAACTCCGGGCTGACTGCATCGCCACGCAGGCGCATGATGGTTTGTCGTGAGGTCCCAAACTCGCGGGCAATGGCGCTGATACTGGCACCTGCTTTCAGTTGTTCAAGCGCTGCCTGCCGCTGTTCCTGGTTAAGCGCCGGCGGCCGGCCAAACCGTTTGCCTGCTGCCCTAGCCCTTGCCAGGCCGGAATGCGTGCGTTCAATCAGCAGGTCCTTTTCAAACTCAGCCACAGCCGAAATGACCTGCATGGTCATCTTTCCGGCCGCGCTGGTGAGGTCCACGCCACCCAGCGCGAGGCAGTGTACGCGAATACCGGATTTATCCGGTTGCTAGATCGCATGGAAAATGGGGATGTACTGATTGTCACCAAACTTGACCGTCTGGGTCGTAATGCGATGGATATCCGAAAAACAGTAGAGCAACTGGCGGCTTTAGATATTCGCGTTCATTGTCTCGCACTCGGAGGCGTTGACTTGACCAGTCCGGCCGGAAAAATGACTATGCAGGTAATTTCTGCTGTAGCGGAGTTTGAGCGGGATTTGCTGCTTGAGCGAACGCATTCAGGTATTGCGAGGGCAAAAGCGGCTGGAAAACGCTTCGGTCGCCCTCCCATCCTGAGCGAGGAACAAAAGCAAACAGTGACAGAGCGCCTAAATGCTGGCATCAGTATCAGTGCTATTGCCCGGGAATTTAATACCACCCGCCAGACTATCCTTCGGGTAAAGGCTGGATTGCTGCAAGAGTGAGCGGCTGGGAAGATTATAAAAAAATCAAATGGTTATTATGAAATAAAACAGCCTTCTGGGTTCTTTTCCCCCTATTTTTTATAAAAGAGTAGACAAAAGAGGTTCGCGATATTAACCTACCAACTAGATGGTTGGCACTGATTACACCAGCTATAACTTTTATCAAGAAATTACAGGAGCCATTATGTCTACTACCGTTAAACCTTCTGCAGACGCAGCTGCGATCCACAATACCCGTGAAGCAGTTCGCAGCCAGCCTGGCCTGGGTAACCTGACTTTCCAGATGAAAGCCCGTTCCAGCGGCGGATTAACCGTTCGCACAGAGACCGGCGCCACAATCCAGAACGGCGTTATCGATACCAGCCGCGTGGGGAAATTTTCTAATATCGGTGATGAACCCGCAGGTTTACTCGGCACCGATACCGGCATGAGCCCGACTGAATACATCATGCAGGCGCTGGCTGGCTGTTATACCGCCACCCTCACCATGATGGCTGCTGAAAAAGGGATCGACCTGGACGGTATCGAGCTGGATCTTAATTTCGATATCAACCTCAACGGCTTCCTTGGGCTGGACAGCAACGTGCGTAAAGGTGCGAAATCTATTCGCGTCGATGTTCACCTTACGAGCAAGACCGCCAGTCGCGAGGAGTTAGAAGCGCTGGTCAGCGAAATGCAAAAGAATTCGCCAATCCACGATACTCTGGCTAATCCGGTTGAAATGATTACACGCCTGGCGTGATGTCAGAGATGTAATGCTGCCATTCAGAATGCAGGATGGCAGTGACGTTCAGCTCTGCACGATACTGAGTCAGTGATACAACTTGCTACGGAAAAATAGCAACAATATAATCTATCAACTAGTAGATTATATGGAGTAATTATGACAACCATGACACGGGAACGGCTGCTCAGCGAAGCAGAACACCTGATGCGCGAAAAAGGGTATTCAGCATTCAGCTATGCTGATTTATCAAAAATAGTGGGTATCACCAAGGCCAGTATTCATCACCATTTCCCGACCAAAGATATTCTGGGTGAGCAGGTGGTAATACAGGCGTTCTCTGATACGCAACGCGTATTTGAGCAGATAGAGGCTACTGAGAAAAGCGCGGAGAAAAGAATTGCGGCCTACATCGATATCTTCGCGCAAAGCCATAAAGCTTCACTACTGCCACTGTGTTGTGCGTTGTCAGCAGAGACCGCCAATCTGCCTCAGGCAATTACTGTACAGACATCACTTTATTTCGATATGCAAATCGAGTGGCTCACAAAAGTCGTCAGGGCGGGCATGGAGTCAGGTGAGTTTTCATCCCATGCCGAACCATCAGATATTGCTTTGATGATCATTAATGTCTGTGAAGGCTCAAGCGTAGTGGCGCATGCAACGGCCAGACCCGAAGTCTTCACCAACAGCCTTAAGTATATAAAACTGCTTCTTAATACCCCACATTCAGGAGAATGACACTATGCTGGACTGGAACAACTATCGCTCAGAGTTAATGCAACGTTTAGGCGAGTTGGGCAAACTGACCCCCGAGACCATGAAAGGCGTGGTTGCCCTGGGCAACGCAGGTAACAAAACTGACCTTTTAGGCGCAAAAGTGCGTGAACTCATTGCCCTGGCGTGCGCAGTCACAACTCGCTGCGACGGCTGCATTGCTTTTCACGCCGACGCCGCTGTGAAAGCCGGTGCAACCGACGCTGAAATTGCTGAAGCGCTGGGCGTGGCGATTAACCTCAACGCTGGCGCTGCGGTCATTTATTCAGCCCGCACTCTGGATGCCGTCGGTCAGGCACGCGGTTAAGCATTAATAAATTCCACGTTAAAAGGGCATTACTGCCCTTTTTTTATGTCCGCAATCGCCTGAGCATATACCGATGCAGGTTTCACACCCGGTATGCGTTTAACTAATTGCCCTTCATGAAATATCAGCACAGACGGCAGCCCCCAGATCTCGTATTTGGTTGTCAGCACCGGCGCCTGATCTACATTGACTTTCCCCACCTGAATATCTCCATCGAGCCGGTCTGCAAACTGACTGAACATTTCTTCGCTGGCCTGACAGGGCGGACACCAGGGTGCAGAGAAACGTACCACCGATATTCCTTTGTACTGCTCTATCTGGCGGAAATTATCTTCGTTATAAGCTGTTAATGTACGCATGGTGATGACCTCGCAAAATGAGTGACAATTCAGAAATGGCTGCGTTATGACAAAAAAATACGGCACACCCGTTGACCTACCTACTAGATGGTTGGTATATTGCCATCCATCAGATGTTTATGCAACTCCAGTGCGCGACGTCCGGTCGATGATACTTCCGGGTTGTGCAAATCCCTGCCGGGATACTCCTTTTTGTTTCTGTGAGGTATACGATGAGTAAGCTTTTCACCCCCTACAATCTGTCTGGCCTGGCGTTAAAAAACCGTGTAGTCATGGCACCGATGACCCGCACCCGCACCATGAATGACGTGCCGGATGAGGTCGTGGCTTTGTACTATGCACAGCGTGCTTCTGCTGGCCTGCTCATCACCGAAGGGATGCCGGTTTCAGAAGAAGGCCGGGGTTACCTCTATACCCCTGGTATCTACAACGACGAACACGTCCAGGGCTGGCGTAAGGTGACACAAGCGGTTCACGCCAAAGGTGGCCGTATTTTCGCGCAGCTCTGGCACGTCGGCCGTATGTCTCACGTCTCTCTTCAGCCAGGCCACATAGCGCCGGTTTCAGCGGGCACCGTTCAGGCGGTCAATACCACCGTTTTTGCGCTGACCGAATCCGGAGAACCGGGCCCGGTTGTACCAAGCCAGCCACGCGCGCTGGAAACGCATGAAGTGAAACGCATCACTGCAGACTTCGTGCACTCCGCACGCCTGGCGATGGAAGCCGGCTTTGACGGTGTGGAAATCATGGCTGCAAACGGATTCATCTTTGACCAGTTCCTCAGTAGCGAACTGAACACCCGCACTGACGAATACGGCGGCTCGGTGGAAAATCGTCAGCGTTTCCTGCTGGAGACCATTGACGCCGTGGCGGAAGCCGTGGGTAACAGCCACGTTGCCGTGCGCCTGTCACCGTTCGGCCGCATTTATGACCTCGCGCCGTATGAAGGTGAAGAGCAAACCTGGTCAGCCATCACCGACGCGCTCGGTCAGCGGGAGCTGGCTTACGTACACCTTTACTATCAGCCGGTGTACACCAAAGCGCCACTTCCGGAAGGATTCCGCCGCCGTTTTCGCAACACGTTTAAAGGCACCATCATCGCTGCCGGCGGTTTCACCCGTGATATCGCAGAGCAGGCTCTGGAAGATGATGAGCTGGATCTGGTGGCATTTGGTGTGCCCTACATCGCTAACCCGGATCTGGTTGAAAGAATGCAAAACGGCTGGCCACTGGCAGAAAGTGACCGCGCCACCTACTACGGCGTCAGTGGTTCCCCGGAAAAAGGCTATACCGATTACCCGGTCTGGCAGGCGCAATAAATCCCATACGGTCGCGGTTCTCTGATAAGTGAGACCCGACCGCCCAAGGTCTTTGAGGAATCATTATGCAAACGCTGAAACCCACCCTCACCATCGATATCTGGTCAGATTTGGTCTGCCCGTGGTGCTGGATTGCTAAGAAAAGATTTGAACAGGGTCTGAATCGCTTTGAATTTCGCGATCAGGTGGTGATCCGTCATCACAGCTACCGTCTGGCCGGTGGTACTCCCGCTATGCCTTTTAAGGATGCCATCGTTAAAAAACTGGGCAGTCAACATTCAGCGGAGCTGATGATGAATCAGGTGGGCACCGCCGGTAAATCTGAAGGTCTGATCTACAACTTTGACGGCATGATGTTTGGTGATACAGAAGATGCACACACCCTGCTGGTTGCCGCGCGTAAGGCCGGAATTGCGGACGCGGTGGAAGAACGTTTTTATCACGGCAGTATCACCGAAGGTCGCTCTCTCTTTGACCGTCAGCAGCTCGTTGCAATGGCCGTAGAAGCCGGTATGGAGAAAGCTGACGCCGAAGCCGCTCTGGAAAATGACGATTTTCGCGCCACCGTTTCCGACGATGAAGCCCACGCACAGTCTATTGGCCTCAGCGGCGTTCCGGTTTTTGTGATGAACGAGAAATACGCCATCAGCGGGGCTCAGGGGGCAGACAACTTTTTGAATGCCCTGCGTCAGGTCTGGGATGAACAGCAAACCGAATTTTCAGCCACAGCGGGTCAGACCTGCGGAACGGATGGCTGCAGCATTTAATCCGTCAACCGCCGGCAGTTTCACGCTGCCGGCAACGTCTTACCCACCAGTAATGGAGTCTGAAAATGAATACATTTTTCAAAGGTAAAAAACTGCTTGTCGTCGGCGGCACCAGCGGCATGGGTCTCGCCGTGGCACGCATGGTACTGGAAGCGGGCGGCAGTGTGGTGCTGACCGGGAATAAAAAAGACAAAGCCGAAGCGGGGCTTTGTTGAATAAATCGAACTTTTGCTGAGTTGAAGGATCAGATCACGCATCTTCCCGACAACGCAGACCGTTCCGTGGCAAAGCAAAAGTTCAAAATCACCAACTGGCCCACCTACAATAAAGCCCTCATCA
>NZ_LOMM01000038.1:0-16592 GCF_001605945.1 Enterobacter sp. SENG-6 | reverse complement strand
CGCTTCTTCATGGGGATGTCCTCATGTGGCTTATGAAGACATTACTAACATCGGGGTGTACTAATCAACGGGGAGCAGGTCAAAACATGGCCGCCCCAATCGAAAGCGACAACGGTATCGGCTCGCCAGTCGGGGAATGAACCTTAATTTTTTCCACGCGTCGGCGGATCCGCTCGGCAATGCGCAGGGTATCGGCTTCGGTGATTTCCGTTAGCACAATCAAAAACTCATCTCCGCCGTAGCGGAAGACATAGTCACAGGTGCGAACGTTGTCATAAAACGCCCCGGCAACCTTTCTTAATATTTCATCTCCCGTGTTGTGCCCCCAGGTATCGTTGATTTGCTTGAACTTATCGACATCAATAAGCAACACCGACAGCGGCGTACCAGAACGACTTGCCTGGGTAATTTCACGTTTAAAAATGGTTGGCAGGAAGCGACGGTTGAGCAGACGCGTGAGCACATCCACGCCCACCTCGTGCCGGGCTACCTCATCAAACAGCTCATGCAGCAGGGTCACGATTTGCGAGAAGGTCGTTCGCGTCAGTCGCAAAAATTGCACCTGCCGCAGTCTGTCGTGAAGGGCATCGTCTGTCTGACGAACGTCATGAAAAGCCGCGTCGAACTCCTGGATAAGACGAGAGATATGCCCTGCTTCGGCAATACCACTGAAGTAGTGACGTCCCTTATGACTGAACCACAGCCCAAAGTCGGACTGCCCGAGCGGCCGGCTATTGTCGATGCTGGAGTCCAGCATCACTTTATAGAGCAGCGACAGTTCCCACGTCAGTAATGCGGCGGTCTGCCGCTCCTTCTCGACTTCCGCATTTTCCATCAGCGAGAAGATTCGATAGTTCTCGTCCTCTTTTGCCGCATTGTTCTCGCTGAAGACATAGGCGCGCGACATCACCTCCATTGCCAGATCAATGCTGTTAATGGCGTAGTGATAGATGCTTAACTTGGTCTCAGAAGGGTGTGGTGTGGCATTAATAAGGGGTAACAACAGCTTTTTCAGGATCCGAAAACCCATCTCAACCAGGTCGACTGATATACCTATTCGGGCGTGAACATCGGCGGCGCGCTGCTGAGCCCGCATCTGTTCATCAACCTGTTCAACCCGGCAGGAGAGAACATCAACAAGCCAACGGCGCAGCGCTTCCTGCAGCTGCCTTTCAACCTGCTCAGTGGTCAGAAACTCCGCTGCATGAGGGTCGGCCAGGACCACACGATAAAACTCCGTAATCAGACCAGAAGCATGATCGCTGGCCAGTTGCGCAGTAAGTTGATGAACGAGGGGATCCGTTTCATTGATTAACTGAATCCACTCATCCCTTACGGTTTGTAAATAGGTTTCCATTTACACCCTCCAGGGGAGATCGTTAGCTTGTCCGACGGGAATTAAGCGCACGGATTCACCGTCTGGCATGCGTGATAATCAACAACAGCAACAAAATCAACACCCTTTCCAGGTGCCGCTTTTTTAATCAAAAACGAGTAATAGCACATATCATATAACGGTGCTACATTACGCCGCCCACCCAACGTCAGCAGTGGTCAGGCAACGCCGTAAAGATCGGTAAAGCCTGCAACCATGACCTTGTCCAACGGTCTAATTGGCACGTGGTATCGCTTTATGCGTTACTTTCAAAGGCTTTACATAGGTTCACTATTTTGTCTCAACCCCACTTCAAACGTGCGTTTTTACACCCGCGTTACTGGTTTACATGGTTTGGTCTTGGCGTACTCTGGCTTCTGGTTCAACTTCCTTATCCTGTGATCCGCGTACTGGGCTCCAGGCTCGGCAGCGCATCCCGCCACTTCCTCAAACGTCGTGAATCTATTGCCCGTAAAAATCTCGAACTGTGCTTTCCCCAGTATAATGCGCAGCAGCGCGAAACACTGATTGCCGAGAACTTTAAATCTATCGGCATGGCGTTGCTTGAAACCGGCATGGCCTGGTTCTGGCCTGATGAGCGTGTCCGCAAATGGTTTGACGTGGAAGGTCTCGAAAACCTGAAACGCGCGCAAATGCAAAACCGTGGCGTGATGGTAGTTGGTGTCCACTTTATGTCGCTGGAACTGGGCGGCCGAGTAATGGGGCTTTGTCAGCCGATGATGGCCACCTACCGCCCGCACAACAGTCCGCTGATGGAGTGGGTACAAACCCGTGGTCGCATGCGTTCCAATAAGGCGATGATCAGCCGTAACAATCTGCGCGGTATGGTCGGCGCCCTGAAGAAAGGCGAAGCCGTCTGGTTTGCACCCGATCAGGACTACGGACGTAAAGGCAGCAGTTTTGCGCCCTTCTTTGCGGTTAAAAATGTCGCCACCACCAACGGCACGTTCGTGATTTCGCGTCTGTCAGGCGCCGCAATGCTGACCGTGACAATGGTAAGAAAGGTTGATAAATCTGGCTATCGTCTGCACATCTCACCGGAGATGGCAAACTATCCGGAAAATGAATGCGAAGCCGCAGCGTTCATCAATAAAGTTATCGAGACCGAAATTATGCGCGCGCCGGAGCAGTATCTGTGGATGCATCGCCGTTTCAAAACGCGGCCGCATGGCGAAGCGTCTCTCTATATTTAATGTGGAGAAAGGTTAGTTTCGCTAAGAAACTAACCTTTTCAATCACCTGTAATCACCCTGAGTAATTGTCTTTTCTTGCCGTCGCTCAACGTGGATTTATTGCGCTCTGAAATCAAACTGTCGCCGTTCCACGACACCCGTAAGTTACGGAAAGTATTTAAAAAAATGCCTCTTGTCACCCCTCATTTTTAGGCGTACATTAGCGCCGTCTGGCAACAGGAAAGCACAGAATTCTGAGCTGGAGTTTGCATCGTAACGGGATAATTCTCATTCCCGTCTCAGGCAAATGTCAGTTCTCTATAATCAGGTGGACTCTGTTTTTAAGTGCGTACCAGAAGATACGCGGAGCGATGAAACGTGAAATATTTCTTTATGGGCATTTCGGTGATTGTTTTAGTGTGGGCCGGAACCTTCGCCCTGATGATCTAGCGAAGAACATGCAGTCAAAAAAACAGGAGCCGTTGGCTCCTGTTTTTTTATGTCATTAAGATTCGTGCTGTTCAACGGCACTCTTTGATGCGAGAAGCCCGTCGGCGCGGAACATACTCTTAATGCCCCTCACCGCCTGACGAATACGGTCGCTGTTTTCAATCAGCGCGAACCGTACATGGGTATCGCCATAATCACCGAAGCCAATGCCCGGCGAGACGCAGACCTTCGCGTCCTGCAACAGCTTTTTGGCAAACTCCAGTGACCCCATCGCCGCGTAAGGCTCAGGGATTTTTGCCCAGACATACATTGACGCTTTCGGCATTTCCACCATCCAGCCAGCCTCATGCAGCCCTTTCACCAGCACATCGCGACGGCGTTTATACTGGGCGGCAATATCATGAACACACTGCTGATCGCCTTCCAGGGCGGCGATAGCGGCCACCTGCAATGGGGTAAAAGTGCCGTAATCGTGGTAACTTTTAATACGCGCCAGTGCACTCACCAGCGTTTTGTTACCCACCATAAAGCCAATACGCCACCCCGCCATGTTGTAGCTTTTCGACAGGGTAAAGAACTCCACCGCCACATCACGTGCGCCCGGAACCTGCATAATGGAAGGCGCTTTCCAGCCGTCGTACACAATATCGGCGTAGGCTAAGTCGTGTACCACCAGCACATCGTAACGCTTCGCCAGTGCGACGACTTTCTCAAAGAAGTCGAGTTCTACGCACTGCGCCGTAGGGTTAGACGGGAAGCCGAGGATCATCATCTTCGGTTTCGGATAGCTTTCACGAATCGCACGTTCCAGCTCGTTAAAGAAATCGACCCCTTCCACCAGCGGCACAGAGCGAACCTGCGCCCCGGCAATCACCGCGCCGTAAATATGGATGGGGTAACTTGGATTAGGCACCAGCACCGTATCACCATGATCCAGCGTAGCCAGCATCAGATGCGCCAGCCCCTCTTTCGAGCCAATGGTGACAATGGCTTCACTTTCCGGATCGATATCAACCTGATAGCGATCCTGGTACCAGCGAGAGATCGCACGACGTAATCGAGGAATGCCGCGAGAAGTGGAGTAACCGTGCGTATCCGGGCGCTGGGCGACCGTGCAGAGCTTCTCAACAATATGCGCAGGCGTTGGACCGTCAGGGTTACCCATGCTGAAATCGATAATATCTTCGCCGCGACGACGCGCAGCCATCTTCAGTTCAGCAGTGATATTGAAAACATAAGGGGGGAGACGATCGATACGCGTAAAACGGCGTTCAGGACTGAATTCAGCCATAGATTCCTCAGATTAACGTTAGCGCCCGGACCGTCCGAGCGACGCTGCCACTTATGTGGCGTGTTTAGAAAATAACCTGAAAAAAAACATGCTGTCGAGGGGTTAAGCAAAAAAAAAGATGTCGCGTTAAAAACGGGAACCCTCAGGTACTGAAAGCGGAAGCGTTCCTGCTAATTGCGCAATTTTAATACCCACTATTTAACATGATGATATCAAAGCTGTTACCTTTTCATTTTCCATGAGTAAAGAATCTGGCATCTTCAGGAAGTCACTCTCAATCCCCTTTGAAGATTATGGTTTTTCCTCATTTGATAAACCCGACGGATAGCTGGTCAACAGGCGTCAGGTTTTTTATCATTGGGCTTTCCTCTTTTCGCTGGTCGACTCGTGCACGAAATATTCGATATGCTGCTGGCGGTTTTTGACCGTGCGGCATTAATGCTGATTTGCCTGTTTTTCCTCATTCGTATTCGCCTGTTCCGCGAGCTTTTGCACAAGTCCGCCCACTCGGCAAAAGAGCTGCTGGCCGTTACCGCCATCTTTTCACTGTTCGCCCTGTTCAGCACCTGGTCCGGGGTGCCGGTAGAAGGATCGCTGGTCAACGTGCGTGTTATCGCCGTGATGTCCGGTGGGATCTTGTTTGGCCCCTGGGTGGGCATTATTACGGGTCTCATCGCCGGGACACATCGTTACCTGATAGATATCGGCGGCGTGACGGCGGTGCCGTGTTTTATCACCAGCATCATCGCCGGTGTCCTTTCCGGCTGGATTAACCGCAAAATACCGAAAAAGCAGCACTGGCGCGCCGGGATCATCGCGGGCATGCTATGCGAAACGCTGACCATGGTTCTGGTGGTCGTCTGGGCTCCCACCATTGCGCTGGGGCTGGATATTGTCTCTAAAATCGGTATTCCGATGATCCTCGGCAGCGTCTGTATCGGTTTTATCGTGCTGCTGGTGCAAAGCGTTGAAGGGGAAAAAGAGGCCAGCGCCGCACGTCAGGCCAAGCTGGCGCTGGATATCGCCAACAAAACGCTGCCGCTCTTCCGCCATGTTAACGCCGAATCCTTACGTCAGGTCTGCGATATCATCCGTCGCGATATTCATGCCGATGCCGTGGCCATTACCAATATCGACCACGTCCTGGCCTATGTTGGCGTAGGTGAGCATAACTATCAGGACAGCGATGACACCATCAGCCCCACCACCAGGCAGGCGATCAATTACGGTAAAATCATCATTAAAAACAATGATGAAGCCCACAGAACCCCAGAAATTCACTCCATGCTGGTGATCCCGCTGTGGGAGAAAGGCGTGGTGACGGGAACCCTGAAAATTTACTACTGCCACGCGCACCAGATCACCTCCTCCCTGCAGGAGATGGCCATCGGGCTGTCGCAGATTATCTCTACCCAGCTGGAGGTCTCCCGCGCGGAACAGCTGCGCGAGATGGCAAATAAGGCAGAGCTGCGCGCGCTGCAAAGTAAAATTAATCCTCATTTTCTGTTTAACGCGCTGAATGCGATCTCCTCGTCCATTCGACTTAATCCGGATACCGCACGTCAGCTGATTTTCAATCTGTCACGCTATCTGCGCTACAACATTGAGCTAAAAGATGACGAGCAGATCGACATTAAAAAAGAGCTTTATCAGATCAAGGATTACATTGCGATTGAGCAGGCGCGCTTTGGTGACAAACTCACGGTCATTTACGATATTGATGAAGAGGTCAATTGTGTGATCCCAAGCCTGCTGATCCAGCCGCTGGTTGAGAACGCTATCGTCCATGGGATTCAGCCGTGTAAAGGGAAAGGGGTGGTGACCATCAGCGTGACCGAAAGCGGCAACCGCGTGCGGATTGCCGTGCGCGATACCGGCCACGGAATTGATCCTAAAGTCATTGAGCGCGTTGAGGCCAACGAGATGCCGGGGAATAAGATTGGGCTGCTGAATGTCCACCACCGGGTCAAACTGCTGTACGGCGACGGGCTGCATATTCAGCGCCTTGAACCGGGCACCGAGATCGCCTTTTATATTCCGAATGAACGCTCTCCCGTTCATGCGTCTACATCCCTGTTGCCTTAGGCCGGAGTAACCCGTGAAAGTGATCATTGTAGAAGATGAGTTTCTGGCTCAACAGGAGCTGAGCTGGCTCATCAAAACGCACAGTCAGATGGAGATCGTGGGCACGTTTGACGATGGTCTGGACGTGCTGAAGTTTTTGCAGCATAACCGCGTTGACGCCATTTTTCTTGATATCAACATTCCGTCACTGGATGGCGTATTACTGGCGCAAAACATCAATCAGTTTGCCCATAAGCCGTTTATTGTTTTCGTCACCGCCTGGAAGGAGCATGCGGTTGAAGCCTTCGAGCTGGAGGCGTTTGACTATATCCTTAAGCCTTACCAGGAGTCGCGCATCGTCACCATGCTGCAAAAGCTGGAGGCCGCGTGGCAACAGCAGAACGCCCCTGTCACCGCAAGCCCCGCAGTACGTGAGAACGACACGATTAACCTGGTGAAAGATGAACGTATCATCGTGACGCCGGTTAACGATATCTATTATGCCGAAGCCCATGAAAAGATGACGTTTGTCTATACCCGGCGGGAATCGTACGTGATGGCGATGAACATTACCGAGTTTTGCAGCAAGCTGCCGACAGCGCATTTCTTCCGCTGTCACCGCTCGTTTTGTGTGAATTTAAACAAGATCCGCGAGATCGAGCCGTGGTTTAACAATACCTACATTTTGCGCCTGAAGGATCTTGATTTTCAGGTGCCAGTGAGCCGCAGCAAGGTCAAAGAGTTCCGCCAGTTAATGCACCTGTAAATCCCCTCTCCCGCAAGAGAGGGGCTGGGTTTTAGAGGATCTGGCCGAGCACCTGACGCAGGTGGGCGCCCGAGCCAAGTAAACCCGGGTTGTCGTGCACAATCAGATAAACAGGAATGTCCTGCACGTAGCTTTTAAAACGTCCTTTGTCTTCGAACCCGCCGCGGAAGCCTGACGCTTTGAAGAACTCCAGGAAGCGCGGCACAATGCCACCGGCAATGTAAACGCCACCGAAGGTGCCGAGCGTAAGCGCCAGGTTGCCACCAAAACGCCCCATGATCACGCAGAACAGCGACAGTGCGCGACGGCAGTCGATGCAGCTGTCTGCCAGTGCGCGCTCGGTCACGTCTTTCGGCTGCAGATTTTCCGGCAGACGGCCGTCAGACTTCACAATCGCACGATACAGGTTTACCAGCCCCGGGCCGGAAAGCACGCGCTCAGCCGACACGTGGCCGATCTCAGCGCGTAGCTCTTCCAGAATAATGCCCTCTTCTTCGCTGTTCGGTGCAAAGTCCACGTGGCCACCTTCACCCGGCAGACTCACCCAGCGCTTATCAACATGAACCAGATGCGAAACGCCCAGCCCTGTACCGGCACCGTATACGGCAATCGGCTTGCCTTCTACCGGGGCAGTACCGCCAAACTGAGTCAGGTGCTCTGGCTTCAGCATCGGGATGGCCATCGACACCGCAGTAAAGTCGTTGATGATTTCCAGATGTGCAAAGCCGAGGTTCTTTTTCATCTCGGCAATGGAAAATGCCCAGGTATGGTTGGTCATCGCGACCCAGTCGCCGGTAATCGGGCAGGCAATCGCGATACAGCCATCTTCAACGCTGACCTTGTGCTCTTCCAGATAGACGCGTACAACGGCCTCAAGGCTGGGGTAATCCAGCCCTGAATAGGTTTTCGCCTGGGAAATTTCACCGCTACTTACATCGCATAATGCCAGGCGCGCGTTAGTGCCGCCCACATCTCCTACCAAAGCATACTTTGTCATTCTTCTACTGCTCCGCTAAAGTCAGAATAAATCTTTGGAACACTGTAAATTCAAGGCGTGATAACAACAACGACCGGAAGGTGAATGCCCCGGGATTATCGATCTTCGTCACAGAATAACTTTACCGTTTCAGCACCTTTTGCACTATTGCCACAATGCTGATTGTGCAAAGTAACGTAATACCTTTTTGTACAAGGAAATTATCATGCTCCACCCGCGAGCCAGAACCATGCTGTTGCTGGCAATCCCGGCCTTAATTATTGGTATTGTCTCAAGCCTGGTGCTTATCGTCGTGATGAAAGTCGCCTCGGTGCTGCAAACGATGTTATGGACGGCGCTTCCGGCTCAGGTGGGTATCAGCGTTGATTCGCCGGCGTGGATCATAATGATGCTGACCCTGACGGGGGTTGCGGTGGGTCTGGTGATCCGCTTTAGCCCAGGGCACGCCGGGCCTGATCCGGCGCTGGAACCGCTGATTGGTGCCCCGGTCGCTCCTGCAGCGCTGCCAGGACTTATTATCGCGTTGATTATCGGTCTGGCGGGCGGCGTTAGCCTGGGGCCGGAACACCCGATCATGGCGGTCAACATCGGTCTGGCGGTGTATCTCGGCTCACGCATTTTACCCCGCGTCGGGGCCCTGGACTGGACGATTCTGGCATCGGCTGGCACCATTGGCGCGCTCTTCGGCACGCCGGTCGCGGCCGCGCTGATTTTCTCGCAGACGCTCTCCAGCAATAACGACGTGCCGCTCTGGGATAAACTCTTTGCGCCACTGATGGCCGCCGCGGCCGGTGCGCTCACCACCAGTCTGTTTTTCAATCCACACTTCTCGCTCTCCCTTCCCCACTACGGCCAGATGCAGATAGCCGATATATTCAGCGGTGCGGTTGTGGTCGCTATTGCCATTGCGCTGGGGATGATCGCCGTATGGTGTCTGCCGCGTCTGCACCGGCTGGTGCATAAGCTCAAACATCCGGTGCTTATCCTCGGGGTCGGCGGATTGATCCTCGGCATTTTAGGGGCCATCGGCGGTAAGGTAACGCTGTTTAAAGGTCTGGATGAGATGCAACAGCTGGCTTTCAGTCAGGTGTTTAGCGTGTCCGATTATTTGCTGTTTGCGCTCATAAAGCTGGCTGCGCTGGTGGTGGCGGCAGCGTGCGGTTTCCGTGGCGGACGGATTTTCCCGGCGGTCTTTGTTGGCGTCGCGTTGGGGCTGATGCTGCATGAACATGTGGATGCCGTTCCGGCGGCGATTACCGTCTCTTGCTCTATTCTGGGGCTGGTATTGGTGGTGACACGTGATGCCTGGCTGAGCCTGTTTATGGCCGCGGTGGTGGTTCCGGATACTACTCTCATCCCGTTACTTTGCATCGTGATGTTGCCCGCCTGGCTCCTGCTGGCGGGCAAACCGATGATGATGGCCTGGCGTAACGACAAGTGATCAGGCGTTGTTACGCGCTTCCAGCGCTTTGGTAATCGCCCCTAACAGCGGCGGGATATCCGCTTTGGGTAGCATCACTTCAATCAGTGATAACCGCTCGTGGTGTGCCACTTTTTCGAGCACCTCCGCCAGCTGTTCCGCTTCACTGACCCGCCAGCACTGTGCCTGAGGATCCAGGCTCAGTGCCTGCGGAATTTGCGTCCAGTTCCATAAGGCAATGTCGTTATAGCGCTGTTCCGGTCCGTGAATGGCCCTTTCTACGGTGTACCCTTCATTGTTGAGCACCAGGATAATGGGGTGCTGTTTATCACGCAGCATCGAGCCCAGTTCCTGAATGGTCAACTGCGCGGCGCCATCCCCCGTGAGCACAATGACGCGCCGGTCTGGACAGGCGGTTTGGGCACCATACGCCGCGGCCAGGGTGTAGCCAATGGAGCCCCACAGCGGCTGGACGATAAAATTCACGTCTGCAGGCAGACGCAGATCGATCGCACCAAAGGCTGACGTCCCCTGGTCGGCAAGAATAATGTCACCCGGGCGAATAAAGGTTTGCAGGGTGCTCCAGAAATTCTCCTGAGTGAGCGAGCCCTCGGATTGCGGGAAGGCGATACCGCTGTGAGAGACTGGCACCAGGGTATCGTGGACATACTGTTTGCAGAGAGCCACCAGCGTCTCGATCGCGTCAGACATAGGGATACCGGTAAACCAGACATCTCCCACCCGTGCGGCATGTGGCTGCACTTCTATCGTTTGCGCCTGCGTCAGCTGATGGGTAAACCCCGCCGTCAGGGTATCGGTAAAACGCGTGCCAATGCACAGTACCGTATCCGCCCCTTCGATGGCCTCTTTTACCGCCCCGACGCTTGCCGAACCACTGTACGTGCCATAAAAACCGGGCTGGCGTTCGTCAAAAATGCCCTTGCCCATCAGCATGGTGGCATGGGCAATGGGCACCTCTTTCACCCACTTCTGCAGGGCATGTTTCATGCCGTGGCGCATGACCAGGAAATCGGCCAACAGCGCGGTACGCTTGCTTGTTTTCAGCCTGCTCTCGGCGGCGTCTCGGAACGCTTTCAGGCAGGCGTTATCGGCATGCGCGGTCTTTAATGTGAGAGCGTTTACAGGCGGCGTGGCTGGTTTTTTAGCCACATCAGCAGGCAGCATCAGGTAGCCTGGACGTCGCTCCCGCAGCATGGTTGTTAATACTCTGTCGATTTCATAGCAGGCGTTTTGTTCGGTGAGGATCGCCTGCGCGACCGTGATCGGTTCACTCATATGGTAGAAGTGACGGAACTCACCATCACCCAGCGTGTGGTGCAGAAGCTCCCCTTTTTGCTGTGAGGCCGTACCCGGTGCCCCCACAATGTGTAACACCGGAACATGCTCGGCAAAGCTGCCAGCCATGCCGTTCATGGCACTTAATTCCCCTACGCCAAATGTTGTCAGCAGCGCGGCAAAGCCCTTACATCGGGCATATCCGTCAGCGGCATAAGATGCGTTTAGCTCATTGGCACAGCCCACCCAACAGATATCCGGGCTGTCGATGACATGATCGAGAAACTGCAGGTTATAGTCGCCCGGCACGCCAAACAGATGATCGGCACCACAATCTGTGAGACGGTCCAGCAGGTAATCGGCGACGCAGTACGGGGTTCGCATAACAGGTGTCCTTCTGACGTTGACCTCACTTTGAGTATTAAATAAGCGTGATGGCTGTCCAGAAATGGCAGAAAGAAGAGTATGGAAAGAATGCTTTACAAAAAAGGCTGCGCTATGCTCTGTTTTTTCGCATCAGTGTAAACGCATACACTGTTCTTACTTTTTAGCGCCAGAGGTCATGAGAATGCACTATCAGCCAGATAAAAACCGTTATCAGACAATGCTGTATCGTCGCTGTGGGCAAAGTGGCGTTAAATTACCCGCCGTCTCTCTTGGGCTCTGGCACAACTTCGGTGACGCCACGCTTATCGAAAACAGCCGTCAACTTTTACAGCGCGCGTTTGATCTTGGTATTACACACTTCGACCTTGCCAATAACTATGGTCCGCCTCCCGGTTCCGCCGAGCGCAATTTCGGCCGCATTTTGCAGGAAGATTTTCTGCCGTGGCGCGATGAGCTGATCATCTCGACGAAAGCGGGTTATACCATGTGGGACGGCCCTTACGGTGACTGGGGATCGCGCAAATATCTCATCGCAAGCCTGAATCAAAGTCTGAAACGTATGGGGCTGGAGTATGTCGATATCTTCTACCACCACCGTCCAGACCCGGAAACGCCGCTGCAGGAGACAATGAAAGCGCTTGACCATCTGGTGCGTCAGGGGAAAGCCCTGTATGTCGGTTTGTCCAATTACCCGGCAGAGCTTGCACGGCAGGCTATCGACATACTCCATGACCTCGGCACGCCGTGTCTGATCCATCAGCCGAAATATTCAATGTTTGAACGTGCGCCGGAAGCGGGCTTGCTGGACGTTTTGCAGGAAAAAGGTGTCGGCTGCATTCCGTTCTCGCCGCTGGCGGGTGGTCAACTGACCGATCGTTATCTGAACGGCATTCCAGCAGACTCCCGTGCCGCGAGCGGGAGTAAGTTCCTGAACCCGGATCAGATAACCCAGGAGAAACTGGAAAAAGTCAAAAAGTTGAACGCGCTGGCAGAAAGCCGGGGACAGAAGCTGTCTCAGATGGCGCTGGCCTGGATTTTGCGCCACGAGGCGGTAACTTCCGTACTGATTGGCGCCAGTAAAACCGGGCAAATAGACGATGCAGTGGGCATGCTGGAGAACCGCCATTTCACGGCGGAAGAGCTTGCCACCATTGACGGGATCCTGAATAGCTCAAAATAAATCCTGTTTTAGCAAAAAGTGCTATCACGTCTGAATTCGGAGTTGAGGCGATGAAACGAGGCTTTCCCAACTCGTAAAATTGCGTTAACAGGCCCCCTAAGGCCCCGATCGTGAAGGAGAAGAGTATGTTCAGGTCACTGATTCTTGCAGCGGTATTACTGGCTTCGGCCCCGCTGGTCGCCACTGCTGGCGAAATCACCCTGTTGCCATCAGTAAAATTACAAATTGGCGATCGTGACGACTACGGCAGATACTGGGACGGTGGCTACTGGCGCGACCGTGACTACTGGCACCGTCACTATGAGTGGCGCGGCGACCGCTGGTGGAAACATGATAATGGTTTGCACCGCGGCTGGTACAAAAACAACGCCTACGAGCGTGGTTATCGCGAAGGCTGGAACGACCGTGATGACCGCCGTGGCGGCTGGGATCGCGGCGGTAAAGGTCGCGGTGGACATGGTCACGGCCACGGTCGTCACTAATCTAAAAAAGGAGCCTCCCGGCTCCTTTTTCTTTTATAACCCCAAAGCCGTGCCTATCAGTAACCACAGGTTCAGCGCCACTACCACAACCACGATGACCCATCCGGTCCGTTTCACCAGCGTGGTGTTAACCAGTTCGCCCATCAGATGTTTGTTGCTGGTAAAGATCAGCAGCGGCACCAGCGCAAGTGCGATCCCGAAGCTCAGCAGCACCTGGCTCATGACCAGAATGCGTGTTGGGTCCAGCCCCATCAGGATCACCACAAATGACGGCAACATTGTGACGGTGCGACGTACCCACAGCGGTATATGGAAGCGGACGAACCCCTGCATGACCACCTGCCCGGCCAGTGTTCCTACCACCGTAGAGGAGAGACCTGCCGCCACCAGGCTTAAGCCAAATATGGTCGCAGCCGCATGGCTCAGTAACGGCTCCAGCGTCAGATAGGCCTGGTCGAGATCGGCAATGCCGGTGTGACCGTTAAAGTGGAACGCAGCGGCAGCGGTTGCCATCATCGCCAGATTCACAAAACCGGCAATCGTCATGGCGATAGCCACATCCCATTTGGTTGCGGAATAGCGTTCTTTGCGCGTCCCCCCGTGCAGGTGCTGGGTTAACGAGGAGTGAAGATAAATCACATGTGGCATGATGGTCGCCCCCAGCACCCCGGCGGCGAGGAACACCGCTTCAGAGGTTGGCAGGCTTGGGATTACCATCCCTTTACCGAGCTGCGCCAGGTTAGGCTGCGAGAAAATCAGTTCGACAATATAGGCCGCAGCGACAAACAGCAGCAGGCCGCCGATGACTTTTTCCAGCGGTTTTTGCCCCCGACGCTGCAGCATCAGAATAAGGAAGGTGGCAATGCCGGTAAGCACCGCCCCCTGCAGCAGCGATACGCCGAGGATCAGCTTGAAACCAATTGCCGCACCAATGAATTCGGCAAGATCGGTTGCCATCGCAATGATTTCCGCCTGGATCCAGTACAACCATACCGCCGGGCGCGGGTAATGATCACGGATCTGTTCCGCCAGGTTTTTACCGGTGGCAATACCCAGTTTCGCGGAAAGCATCTGAATCAGCATAGCCATCAGGTTAGCCCAGACCACCACCCACAGAAGCTTATAGCCAAAGCTGGCCCCGGCCTGAATATTGGTCGCAAAATTGCCTGGATCGATATAGCCAATGGCAGCGATGAACGCAGGTCCCATTAATGCGAACCGCAACTTGCGCGCTGCTCTGCCACTGCTACCCTCTACGCGACTGTTTGTCATTTCTGCCTCTGAAATATAGCCTTTGCTATGTTTAATGCTATCAAAATGAGAATGATTATCAAGATCATTTGTAACGGTTGCAGTGATTTCTCTGATAGCTTTGAACGATAGACAGGCGGGTAAGCGGGGGCGCTCTAACAGAAACCGAAATCGCGCGCTCTTTTGTGAAGACTAGCACACAAACTTAACTTTTCACTCATTTACCTAACATAACAAAAATGTATTGTGGATCACTATTTTTGAGACTCGTCACAGGATGTAACTATAGTGTGTCCTTGATCTCGTTTTCTTTTCGGTTGTTACATAGAATGTGCACGAAAATTAAACCTGCCTCATATTTGGAGCAAATATGGACCGCGTCCTTCACTTTGTCCTGGCACTCGTTGTCGTTACTGCGCTTGCGTTGCTGGTCAGCCATGACCGTAAAAAAATCCGCATTCGCTTTGTTGTTCAGCTTCTCGTTATTGAAGTTTTGCTCGCGTGGTTCTTCCTGAACTCCAACGTGGGGCTTGGCTTCGTAAAAGGCTTCTCCGAAATGTTCGAAAAACTGCTCGGATTCGCCAACGAAGGGACGAACTTTGTCTTCGGTAAAATGAACGACGAAGGGCTGGCGTTCTTCTTCCTGAAAGTACTTTGCCCAATCGTCTTCATCTCTGCGCTGATCGGTATTCTGCAACACATCCGTGTTCTGCCGATTGTGATCCGCGCCATTGGTACCGTACTGTCCAAAGTTAACGGTATGGGTAAGCTGGAATCATTCAACGCCGTCAGCTCCCTGATTCTGGGCCAGTCAGAGAACTTTATCGCGTATAAAGATATTCTCGGCAAGATGTCCCGTAACCGTATGTACACCATGGCCGCAACAGCAATGTCCACCGTTTCCATGTCTATCGTGGGCGCGTATATGACCATGCTGGAACCAAAATATGTGGTTGCTGCTCTGGTGCTGAATATGTTCAGTACCTTTATCGTGCTGTCACTGATCAACCCATACCGTGTTGAGGAAGGCGAAGAGAACCTGCAGATGGCAAATCTGCACGAAGGTCAGAGCTTCTTCGAAATGCTGGGTGAATATATTCTGGCGGGCTTTAAAGTGGCGATTATCGTTGCCGCGATGCTGATCGGCTTCATCGCTCTGATCTCTGCCCTGAACGCCCTGTTCGCCGCGGTTCTGGGCATCTCCTTCCAGGGCATCCTGGGCTACATCTTCTACCCTGTTGCATGGGTGATGGGTGTCCCTGCTCACGAAGCGCTGCAGGTTGGCAGTATCATGGCGACCAAACTGGTTTCTAACGAATTCGTTGCAATGATGGATCTGCAGAAAATCGCCAGCACGCTTTCTCCACGTGCGGAAGGCATCCTGTCCGTGTTCCTGGTTTCCTTCGCGAACTTCTCGTCCATCGGTATCATCGCCGGTGCGATTAAAGGTCTGAACGAAGAACAGGGTAACGTTGTTTCTCGCTTCGGTCTGAAACTGGTTTACGGCTCAACGCTGGTGAGCGTACTGTCAGCGTCTATCGCAGCACTGGTACTGTAACCCGTCACGTAAAATGAGAACCGGGAGCCTGGCTCCCGGTTTTTTTATGCCTGCAGTGCGTCAAGCGGCGTCGGTTTGCCTATCAGGTATCCCTGCAGGTAATCCACACCAAAGCGCAGCAGCATGTCGCGTTGCGCCGGCGTCTCCACATATTCTGCCACCACACTCAGTGATTTGGTTTTTGCCAGATTACAAATCGACTGCACAATCATCGCGTCCATGTCGTCGGTACAGATATCTTTCACAAAGCAGCCATCTATTTTAATGATATCCGCCTGAAGGCGTCTGAGTCGTTCGTAGTTGGCATAGCCGGTACCAAAATCATCAATCGCGATACGGAACCCACGATCCCGTAGCTGCTGAAGGTTTTTGATACTGCTGCCAGAGTTCGAGAAGGCCTGCTCTTCCGTGATCTCAAGGACAACGTCCTGCGGCGCGATACCATAGTGTTCGAACAACGCGCTAATCTCGGTAGCTACCTCTTTTTGCATCAGCGTCAGAGGCATCAGGTTGACAGAAAAGCGAGTGCCACCCTGTGACGCAGGATGAGCGCGCAACCACAACAGCAGTTTTTCCAGCACGCACATATCAAACCGGTGGCTCAGGTTAAACTGGGCAATCAGCGGGATGAAGCGGTCAGGCGTGATAATCTCTCCCTCGCTTTCCATGCGCGCCAGTATTTCGTAATAACCGCTGCCGTCCGCTTTTTGGATCGGCTGGGCATATAAATGAAACTGACCGGCATCCAGGGCATGTTTGATACGCGCTAACATCAGCACCCGTTCTGTGGTTTGCCCCGGCACTGTTGCAAATAGTCGGTGGTGATAAACTTATCATCCCCTTTTGCTGATGGAGCTGCACATGAACCCATTCAAAGGCCGG
>NZ_LOMM01000037.1:0-24217 GCF_001605945.1 Enterobacter sp. SENG-6 | reverse complement strand
AACTCAGAAGTGAAACGCCGTAGCGCCGATGGTAGTGTGGGGTCTCCCCATGTGAGAGTAGGGAACTGCCAGGCATCAAATAAGAAGAACCCCGTACCGTAAGGTGCGGGGTTTTTTGCTTTTGTTTTTCTCCCTCTCCTTGAAACTTTCTCACCTTAAGCTTGCAGACTCGACATTCACGCCGATTCTGGGTATCGTTGGCTATCTGGATGTCTAAACGTTTATACGTATGCTGTGAGGATACAAGGTTATGCCGATTCGGGTGCAGGACGAGCTACCAGCCGTCAATTTCTTACGTGAAGAAAACGTCTTTGTGATGACCACTTCACGCGCGACAGGTCAGGAAATTCGCCCGCTGAAGGTGCTCATCCTTAATCTGATGCCGAAAAAGATCGAAACAGAGAATCAGTTCCTGCGCCTGCTTTCGAACTCTCCGCTCCAGGTGGATATTCAGCTGCTGCGGATCGATGCCCGTGAGTCGCGTAACACGCCTTCTGAGCATCTGAATAACTTCTACTGTAACTTCGAGGATATCCGCGAGGAAAACTTCGACGGACTGATTGTCACTGGTGCGCCGCTGGGCCTGGTAGAATTTAATGATGTCGCCTACTGGCCGCAGATCAAACAGGTACTGGAGTGGGCAAAAGATCACGTCACGTCCACGCTGTTTGTCTGTTGGGCAGTACAAGCTGCGCTGAATATTCTCTACGGCATCCCCAAACAAACCCGTACCGAAAAACTCTCCGGCGTATACGAACACCACATTCTTCACCCTCATGCCTTGCTGACACGCGGGTTTGATGATTCGTTCCTGGCCCCGCATTCGCGCTACGCCGATTTCCCGGCGCAGCTGATTCGTGACTACACCGATCTGGAGATCCTGGCCGAAACAGAAGATGGCGATGCTTACCTGTTTGCCAGCAAAGATAAACGTATTGCCTTTGTAACCGGCCATCCTGAATACGATCCACACACCCTCGCGGCAGAGTATTTCCGTGATGTCGAAGCGGGTCTCAATCCGGATGTGCCGTATAACTACTTCCCGAAAAACGATCCCCAGAACAAACCGCGAGCCACCTGGCGCAGTCACGGGAATTTGCTGTTTACCAACTGGCTCAACTATTACGTCTACCAGATAACGCCATACGATCTGCGTCACATGAATCCGACGCTGGAGTAATCTTCTGCATAAAACGATCCTAAAGCGTTTCAGCTATTCACATCAGGCACCTACGGGTGCCTTTTTTATTTCCGAAATTCAACTCAACATGCATTAAAACTTTAAATTCATATTAATCAATAGGTTGAAGTTAAATTGAATTTAAAATGGAAATTGTTTTTGATTTTGGAAAAAATAGAGATAGTCTTAATTCTGCTGAGCGAAAACTACACAACGATCTTTCGTTCGCATTGGGGATGTGAATTTGGATCTTTGATGAGGAGCAGAGTGATGACTCAACAGGCAACGACGGTCGATGAACTGGCCTTTACCCAGCCGTATGGCGAGCAAGAACAGCAAATTTTGACGGCTGAGGCGGTTGAATTCCTGACTGAACTGGTGACCCGCTTTACGCCGCAACGCAATAAGCTGCTGGCTGCACGCATTCATCAACAGCAGGAAATTGATAATGGCAAGCTGCCTGGGTTTATTTCGGAAACCGCTTCCATTAGACGCGGCGACTGGAAAATCCGCGGCATCCCTGAAGATTTGCAGGATCGCCGCGTTGAGATCACTGGTCCGGTAGAGCGCAAAATGGTGATCAACGCCATGAACGCCAACGTCAAAGTCTTTATGGCGGATTTTGAGGACTCCCTGGCCCCGGACTGGCGTAAAGTGATCGACGGGCAGATCAACCTGCGCGATGCCGTTAATGGCACCATCAGCTATACCAACGAAGCCGGTAAAATTTATCAGCTGAAACCCAATCCGGCGGTTCTGATCTGCCGCGTACGCGGCCTGCACCTGCCGGAAAAACACGTCACGTGGCGCGGAGACGCGATTCCGGGCAGCTTGTTTGATTTCGCCCTCTATTTCTTCCACAACCACAAAAACCTGCTGGCAAAAGGCAGTGGCCCCTATTTCTACCTGCCGAAGACCCAGGCCTGGCAGGAAGCGGCCTGGTGGAGTGAGGTGTTCAGCTACGCGGAAGATCGCTTCAACCTGCCGCGTGGCACCATTAAAGCCACCCTGCTGATTGAAACGCTGCCTGCCGTATTCCAGATGCATGAAATCCTGCACGCCCTGCGCGATCACATTGTGGGTCTGAACTGCGGACGCTGGGACTACATCTTCAGCTATATCAAAACGTTGAAAAACCACCCCGATCGCGTACTGCCGGATCGCCAGGTTGTCACCATGGATAAACCGTTCCTCAGCGCCTACTCGCGCCTGCTGATTAAAACCTGCCACAAGCGCGGTGCCTTTGCAATGGGCGGCATGGCGGCCTTTATTCCGAGCAAAGACGCTGAGCGTAACAATCAGGTGCTCAACAAGGTGAAAGCTGACAAGGAGCTTGAAGCGCGTAACGGTCACGACGGCACATGGATCGCCCATCCGGGCCTGGCCGATACGGCAATGGAAGTCTTTAACCACGTGCTCGGCGACAACAAAAACCAGCTGTTTGTCACCCGTGATGACGATGCCCCAATCGCAGAAGAGCAACTTCTGGCGCCGTGCTCGGGTGAACGCACGGAAGAGGGCATGCGTGCCAATATCCGCGTGGCCGTGCAGTACATCGAAGCGTGGATCTCCGGTAACGGCTGTGTGCCCATCTACGGTCTTATGGAAGACGCGGCGACGGCAGAAATCTCCCGTACCTCTATCTGGCAGTGGATCCACCATCAGAAAACGCTCAGCAACGGCAAGCCGGTGACCAAATCCCTGTTCCGCCAGATGCTGGCCGAAGAGATGCGCGTCATTCAGGACGAGCTGGGCGAACACCGCTTCAGCAGCGGACGTTTTGATGATGCCGCCCGCCTGATGGAGCAAATCACAACCTCAGATGACTTAATCGACTTCCTCACCCTGCCAGGCTACCGCCTGCTTGCGTAAATCCACCACATAACAATATGGAGCATCTGCACATGAAAACCCGTACCCAACAAATCGAAGAACTGAAGAAAGAGTGGACACAGCCGCGCTGGGAAGGTATCCGTCGCCCATACAGCGCTGAGGAAGTGGTGAAACTGCGTGGCTCGGTCAATCCGGAATGTACGCTGGCGCAAAATGGCGCGGCGAAGATGTGGCATCTGCTGCATGGCGGCTCCAAAAAGGGCTACATCAACAGCCTCGGTGCACTGACCGGCGGTCAGGCATTGCAGCAGGCGAAGGCCGGTATCGAAGCCATTTATCTTTCCGGCTGGCAGGTCGCGGCGGATGCCAACCTGGCCTCCAGCATGTATCCGGATCAGTCGCTCTATCCGGCAAACTCGGTGCCGTCGGTGGTGGATCGGATCAACAACACCTTCCGCCGTGCGGATCAGATCCAGTGGGCGGCAGGTATTGAGCCAAACGATCCGCGCTTTATTGACTACTTCCTGCCGATCGTCGCGGATGCAGAAGCCGGTTTCGGCGGCGTGCTGAACGCCTTTGAGCTGATGAAATCGATGATTGAGGCCGGTGCAGCGGCCGTTCACTTCGAAGATCAGCTGGCCTCGGTGAAGAAATGCGGACACATGGGCGGCAAAGTGCTGGTCCCGACCCAGGAAGCGATTCAGAAGCTGGTCGCTGCGCGTCTTGCCGCTGACGTGCTCGGCGTGCCGACGCTGGTGATTGCCCGTACCGACGCGGACGCGGCTGACCTGATCACCTCTGACTGCGATCCATACGACAGCGAGTTCATTACCGGCGAGCGCACCAGCGAAGGATTCTATCGTACCCATGCTGGCATTGAGCAGGCCATCAGCCGTGGCCTGGCGTATGCACCGTACGCAGACCTGGTCTGGTGCGAAACCTCCACGCCGGACCTGGCGCTGGCAAAACGCTTTGCCGATGCTATCCACGCCAAATACCCGGGCAAACTGCTGGCCTATAATTGCTCGCCGTCCTTCAACTGGCAGAAGAATCTGGACGATAAAACCATCGCCAGCTTCCAGCAGCAGCTGTCAGACATGGGCTACAAGTATCAGTTCATCACCCTGGCGGGGATCCACAGCATGTGGTTCAACATGTTCGACCTGGCGCACGCCTACGCGCAGGGTGAAGGCATGAAGCACTATGTCGAGAAAGTGCAGCAGCCGGAGTTTGCCGCGGGCAAAGAGGGCTATACCTTTGTTTCTCATCAGCAGGAGGTGGGAACCGGTTACTTTGATAATGTGACCACGATTATTCAGGGCGGCACCTCCTCCGTCACTGCCTTAACGGGGTCAACAGAAGAAGCACAGTTCTAATCTTTTCCCCCTCTCCCTTCTGGGGAGAGGGTTGGGGTGAGGGGGAATCTATGTCGCGTGGTCTGGAATTACTGATTGCACAGACTATTTTGCAGGGCTTCGATGCCCAGTATGGTCGTTTTCTGGAAGTCACCTCCGGCGCGCAGCAGCGCTTTGAGCACGCCGACTGGCATGCGGTCCAGCAGGCCATGAAGCAGCGTATTCACCTCTACGATCATCACGTGGGTTTGGTGGTGGAACAACTGCGCTGCATTACCGACGGTAAAAACCCTGACGCGGCATTTTTACTGCGCGTTAAGGAGCACTACACCCATTTGTTGCCAGACTACCCGCGCTTCGAGATTGCGGAGAGCTTTTTCAACTCCGTGTATTGCCGGTTATTTGACCACCGCTCATTATCTCCTGAGCGGTTATTTATTTTTAGCTCCCAGCCGGAGCGCCGTTTTCGCACCATTCCGCGCCCGCTGGCGAAGGATTTTTTCCCCGACCACGGCTGGGAGAAGCTCCTGCACCGCGTGTTAACAGATTTACCGCTGCGTTTGCCGTGGGAGAATAAAGCCCGCGATATTGGCTTTATCATCGCCCATCTCCACGAATCCTTTGGCGAAGAGGCTCTCAGCCACTGCCATTTGCAGGTCGCCAACGAGCTTTTCTACCGCAATAAAGCCGCATGGCTGGTGGGCAAGCTGGTGACGCCCTCCGCCACCGTGCCGTTTCTGCTGCCCATACACCGTACCGATGACGGGGAACTGTTTGTCGATACCTGCCTGACCACCAGCGCCGAGGCCAGCATTGTGTTTGGCTTCGCCCGCTCCTATTTTATGGTCTACGCTCCGCTGCCTGCCGCCCTGGTGGAGTGGCTGCGCGAGATCCTGCCGGGCAAAACCACCGCCGAGCTGTATATGGCGATTGGCTGTCAAAAGCATGCCAAAACGGAAAGCTACCGGGAGTATTTGCGTTATGTCACCACCGCCGATGAGCAATTTATCGAAGCGCCCGGCATTCGCGGCATGGTGATGCTGGTCTTTACGCTGCCGGGATTTGACCGGGTGTTTAAGGTCATCAAAGATACATTCGCGCCGCAGAAAGAGATGACCGCAGCGCATGTTCGTGCCTGCTATCAGCTGGTGAAAGAACACGATCGCGTCGGACGTATGGCGGATACGCAGGAGTTTGAAAATTTTGTGCTGGATAAGCGGCAGATCGATCCGGCTTTAATGGCCCTGTTACTGCAAGAAACACCGGCAAAAATCACCGATCTGGGCGATAAAATAGCGATTAGCCATCTGTATATCGAGCGCCGTATGGTGCCGCTGAATATCTGGCTGGAACAGGCCGACGGTCAGGCTTTAAAAGATGCCATTGAAGAGTACGGCAACGCGATTCGTCAGCTTGCCGCTGCCAATATCTTCCCCGGCGACATGCTGTTTAAAAACTTCGGCGTGACCCGACACGGGCGGGTAGTGTTCTATGATTACGATGAAATTTGCTACATGACCGAGGTTAATTTCCGCGATATCCCGCCGCCCCGTTACCCGGAAGATGAACTCTCCGGCGAGCCGTGGTACAGCGTCTCACCGGGCGATGTCTTTCCCGAGGAGTTTCGCCACTGGCTGTGCGCCGACCCGCGTATTGGGCCATTGTTTGAAGAGATGCATGCCGATCTGTTTCGTGCCAGCTACTGGCGCGGGCTGCAAACGCGGATCAAAAACGGGCATGTGGAAGATGTGTACGCCTACCGTCGTAAGCAGCGGTTTTGCATCCGGTTTTCTCCCTCTCCCGCAGGGTAAGGGCATCATGTTTTCTCCCTCTCCCTGTGGGAGAGGGCCGGGGTGAGGGCATCAGACCGCACTCAATCCTAGCGAATCCCACCATACGCCAGGGTCACCTCTTTCGCCGCCTTAATCACCAGCGCACCCAGCTCGGTGACGCGATCGTCGGTCATACGGGAAATCGGCCCGGAGATGGAGATGGCGGCAAACGGTTCGCGATGCTCGTCAAAGATACAAGCCGCAATGCAGCGCAGGCCCAGGGCGTGCTCCTCGTCGTCAAACGAATAGCCGCGCTTACGGGTCAACGCCAGATCTTCTTTCAGATGCACCGGTGAAACCAGCGTGGCGTGGGTATAGGCGTGCAGCCCTTTACGGTGCAGCAGCCCCGTCACCTGTTCCTCGCTCAGCTGCGACAGAAAGGCTTTCCCCGCGCCGGACGCGTGCATAGGCAGCTTACCGCCAATGGGGGCTGACATACGCATCAACTGGGTACACTGTACCTGATCAATAATAATCGCCTGATGGTCGCTCTGGTCGAGTACGGCCAGATTCACGGTCTCGCCCGACTCTTCCATTAATTTGCGCAGGATAGGGTGCACAATCGCCAGCAGGTTGCGGCTTTGCAGGAAGCTGCTGCCGACGATGAACGCATGGGCGCCGACTGCCCAGTGCCCCAGCTCGCCAACCTGACGCACAAAGCCAAGCTGTTGCATGGTGGTCAGCAGCCTGTGCGTAGTGGAGTTCGGCAAACCAGCCTGTTGGGCCAGCTCCGTCAGGGCCACGCTGCTGTGCGACTCGGCTATCCATTCCAGCAGCTTCAAACCGCGTGTAAGCGATTGAACCTGTCCACCCTGTTGTGCGGCGGGGGTGGCAGCAGGTTTTCTGCCGCGTTTCGCGGGAACGGTCGTGACCATGACGATCTCCTTTTTCTGTATCGTGGAAATCATTTTCGTTTTATTTGGTGATTTTGCAACCGTTATCCTGACTGATCGGATGAGTGATAGTGAACATGTCTCATGTTACCGCCGTGTGACTTTTCCACCCTGCAAGATTGTGCCAGTATGGACCGCAGCCTTTTGGCCTGGTTGAGCGTTGTCGGGAGCAAGTGTGAGCAGCAAAGTAGAGCAACTGCGTGCGCAGTTAAATGAACGAATTCTGGTGCTGGACGGCGGCATGGGCACCATGATCCAGAGCTATCGCCTCAGTGAAGACGATTTCCGTGGCGAACGTTTTGCGGACTGGCCATGCGATCTCAAAGGTAACAATGACCTGCTGGTATTAAGCAAACCGCAGGTGATTGCGGATATCCACAACGCCTACTTCGAAGCGGGGGCGGATATCGTTGAAACCAACACCTTCAACTCGACAACCATCGCCATGGCGGATTACCAGATGGAATCCCTGTCGGCGGAGATAAACTATGAGGCGGCGAAGCTGGCCCGCGCCTGTGCCGACGCGTGGACGGCGCGCACGCCGGAGAAACCGCGCTACGTTGCCGGGGTGCTCGGCCCAACCAACCGCACCGCCTCTATTTCACCGGACGTAAACGACCCGGCGTTTCGTAACATCACCTTTGACCAGCTGGTGGCAGCCTACCGTGAATCAACCAAAGCGCTGGTGGAAGGCGGTTCCGACCTGATCCTGATTGAAACGGTTTTCGATACCCTCAATGCCAAAGCCGCGATTTACGCGGTGAAAGAGGAGTTCGAGGCGCTGGGCGTCGAGCTGCCAATCATGATTTCTGGCACCATTACCGATGCCTCTGGCCGTACTTTGTCCGGGCAGACCACCGAAGCGTTTTATAACTCCTTGCGCCACGCGGAAGCGCTCTCCTTCGGCCTGAACTGTGCGCTGGGTCCGGATGAGCTGCGCCAGTATGTGCAGGAACTGTCACGTATTGCGGAATGCTACGTCACCGCACACCCGAACGCCGGTCTGCCAAACGCCTTTGGCGAATATGATCTGGATGCGGACACCATGGCGGCGCAGATCCGCGAATGGGCCGAATCCGGTTTCCTGAATATCGTTGGCGGCTGCTGCGGTACCACGCCGGAGCACATCACCGCCATGAGCAATGCCGTGGCCGGTTTGCCGCCGCGTAAACTGCCCGAGCTGCCGGTTGCCTGCCGTCTCTCCGGCCTTGAGCCGTTGACCATCGGCGATGACAGCCTGTTTGTGAACGTTGGGGAACGTACCAACGTCACCGGTTCCGCGAAATTCAAACGCCTGATCAAAGAAGAGAAGTACAGTGAAGCGCTGGACGTTGCCCGCCAGCAGGTAGAAAGCGGCGCGCAGATCATCGACATCAACATGGATGAGGGGATGCTCGACGCCGAGGCGGCGATGGTACGTTTCCTCAACCTGATCGCCGGCGAGCCGGATATTGCTCGCGTGCCGATCATGATTGACTCCTCCAAATGGGAAGTGATCGAAAAAGGGCTGAAGTGCATTCAGGGCAAAGGTATCGTCAACTCCATCTCAATGAAAGAAGGGGCCGATATCTTTATTCACCACGCGAAGATGGTGCGCCGCTACGGCGCGGCCGTGGTGGTGATGGCCTTTGATGAAGTGGGCCAGGCGGACACCCGCGAGCGCAAAATTGAGATTTGCCGCCGCGCGTACAAGATCCTGACCGAAGAGGTAGGCTTCCCGCCGGAAGACATCATCTTTGACCCGAACATCTTCGCCGTCGCCACCGGGATTGAAGAGCACAATAACTACGCCCAGGACTTTATCGGCGCGTGTGAAGACATCAAACGTGAGCTGCCGCATGCGCTGATCTCCGGCGGTGTCTCGAACGTGTCGTTCTCGTTCCGCGGCAACGACCCGGTACGTGAAGCGATCCACGCCGTATTCCTCTACTACGCCATCCGCAACGGGATGGATATGGGGATCGTCAACGCCGGACAGCTGGCGATTTATGACGATCTGCCCGCAGAACTGCGCGACGCGGTGGAAGATGTGATCCTCAACCGCCGTGACGACGCCACCGAGCGGCTGCTCGATCTGGCAGAAAAATACCGCGGCAGCAAATCGGACGACGCTGCTAACGTCCAGCAGGCCGAGTGGCGTAGCTGGGATGTCAAGAAGCGGCTGGAATATTCGCTGGTAAAAGGCATCACCGAATTTATCGAGCAGGATACCGAAGAGGCGCGCCAGCAGGCCGCCCGGCCCATCGAGGTTATCGAAGGGCCGCTGATGGACGGCATGAACGTGGTGGGCGATCTGTTCGGCGAGGGCAAGATGTTCCTGCCGCAGGTGGTCAAGTCCGCGCGCGTAATGAAGCAGGCCGTGGCGTATCTGGAGCCGTTCATCGAAGCCAGCAAAGAACAGGGCTCCAGCAACGGTAAAATGGTTATCGCCACCGTGAAGGGCGACGTGCATGACATCGGAAAGAACATTGTCGGGGTGGTGCTGCAGTGCAATAACTACGAGATTATTGACCTTGGCGTAATGGTGCCGGCGGATAAAATCCTCAGGACCGCGCGCGAAGTCAATGCTGACCTGATTGGCCTTTCGGGGCTGATTACCCCGTCGCTCGACGAGATGGTTAACGTGGCGAAAGAGATGGAGCGTCAGGGCTTCACCATTCCGCTGCTGATTGGCGGGGCGACCACCTCAAAAGCGCATACTGCGGTGAAGATTGAGCAGAACTACAGCGGCCCGACGGTCTATGTACAGAACGCCTCGCGCACCGTGGGCGTGGTCTCAGCGCTGCTCTCTGACACCCAGCGCGATGACTTTGTGGCCCGGACCCGCAAAGAGTACGAAACCGTCCGCATTCAGCATGCCCGCAAGAAACCGCGCACCCCACCGGTGACGCTTCAGGCGGCGCGCGATAACGATCTGGCGTTTGACTGGGCGAGCTATACGCCGCCAGTTGCCCATCGCCTGGGCGTGCAGGAGGTGACCGCCAGCATCGAAACGCTGCGCAACTACATCGACTGGACACCATTCTTTATGACCTGGTCGCTGGCGGGCAAATATCCGCGCATCCTGGAAGATGAGGTTGTCGGCGAAGAGGCGAAGCGCCTGTTTAAAGACGCCAACGACATGCTCGACAAACTCAGCGCCGAGAAAGCCCTTAACCCGCGCGGCGTGGTGGGGCTGTTCCCGGCTAACCGCGTGGGCGACGACATCGAAATTTATCGCGATGAGACGCGCACTCACGTGCTGACCGTAAGCCATCACCTGCGCCAGCAAACCGAAAAGGTCGGGTTTGCCAACTACTGTCTGGCCGATTTTGTTGCGCCGAAACTGAGTGGTAAAGCCGACTACATCGGTGCCTTCGCCGTGACCGGCGGTCTGGAAGAGGACGCCCTGGCGGATGCCTTTGAAGCTCAGCACGATGATTACAACAAAATCATGGTCAAAGCGATTGCCGATCGTCTGGCGGAAGCGTTCGCAGAGTATCTGCATGAGCGCGTACGCAAGGTTTACTGGGGCTACGCGGCGAATGAAAATCTCAGCAACGAGGAGCTGATCCGCGAAAACTACCAGGGGATCCGCCCGGCACCCGGCTACCCGGCCTGTCCGGAACATACCGAAAAGGGCACCATCTGGCAGCTGCTGGACGTTGAGGCCCATACCGGGATGAAACTGACCGAATCTTTCGCGATGTGGCCTGGGGCATCGGTATCCGGCTGGTACTTCAGTCATCCGGACAGCAAATACTTTGCCGTGGCGCAGCTGCAGCGCGATCAGATTGAAGATTATGCACTGCGTAAAGGCATGAGCGTCTCAGAAGTGGAGCGTTGGTTAGCGCCGAATCTCGGCTACGACGCCGACTGACATCACTTTTCCTTACAACTAACAGGGCGCTCATTGAGCGCCCTGTCTCTTTCTTACGTTTAAACCCTTATACTGACCTAAGGAAAACGAATAACGATAAGGAGGATAACCTTCCGTGCTGACCCTGTTACATCTGCTCTCGGCAGTCGCACTGCTGGTCTGGGGCACCCATATTGTCCGTACCGGCGTGATGCGCGTGTTTGGCGCACGTTTACGTACTGTTCTCAGCAGCAGCGTGGAGAAGAAACCGCTCGCCTTCTGCGCGGGTATTGGCGTAACGGCGCTGGTTCAGAGCAGTAATGCGACCACATTGCTCGTGACATCGTTTGTCGCTCAGGATCTGGTGGCGCTGGCCCCTGCACTGGTTATTGTGCTGGGCGCTGACGTGGGTACCGCGCTGATGGCACGTATCCTGACTTTCGATCTCTCCTGGCTGTCGCCGCTGCTGATATTTATCGGGGTCATCTTTTTCCTGGGGCGTAAGCAGACGCGCGCTGGTCAGCTTGGACGCGTGGGGATTGGCCTCGGGCTGATTCTGCTGGCGCTGGAGCTGATTGTGCAGGCGGTAACGCCCATTACCGAAGCCAACGGCGTGCAGGTTATCTTCGCCTCGTTAACCGGCGATATTATGCTGGATGCGCTCATCGGCGCGGTGTTTGCCATCGTCAGTTATTCCAGCCTGGCGGCGGTGCTGCTGACGGCCACGCTCACCGCCGCAGGGGCGATCTCCTTCCCGGTCGCACTGTGTCTGGTGATCGGGGCTAACCTCGGCTCGGGCCTGCTGGCGATGCTCAATAACAGCGCTGCCAATGCTGCCGCCCGCCGTGTGGCGCTCGGCAGTCTGCTGTTTAAGCTGGTGGGCAGCCTGATTATTCTGCCGTTTGTGCACCCACTGGCGAACCTGATGGACAACCTCTCTCTGCCGAAGGCAGAGCTGGTGATCTATTTCCACGTCTTCTACAACCTGGTGCGCTGCCTGGCGATGGTGCCGTTTGCTGAACCAATGGCGCGCTTCTGCGAACGGCTTATACGCGATGAACCGGAGCTGGATGCGCGCCTGAAACCGAAGCATCTGGACACCTCCGCGCTGGATACTCCTGCGCTGGCGCTGGCCAATGCCGCCCGCGAGACGCTGCGCATGGGTGATGCCATGGAAACCATGCTCGAAGGCTTGCAAAAGGTGATGCACGGCGAGCCGCGGGAAGAGAAAGAGCTGCGCCGGCTGGCGGATGATATCAACGTGCTCTATACCGCTATCAAGCTCTATCTGGCGCGCATCCCCCAGGATGAACTGGCGGAAGAGGAGTCCCGCCGCTGGGCGGAAATCATAGAGATGTCGCTTAACCTTGAGCAGGCTTCGGATATTGTGGAGCGGATGGGCAGTGAAATTGCTGACAAATCTCTGGCCGCCCGCCGCGCGTTCTCCGTCGAAGGGCTGAAGGAGCTGGAAGCCCTGCACGAACAACTTTTGAGCAACCTGAAGCTGGCGATGCTGGTCTTCTTCTCAAGCGATGTGCCGAGCGCACGCCGTCTGCGCCGCAACAAGCATCGCTTCCGTATCCTCAACCGCCGCTACTCGCACGCCCACGTTGAACGTCTGCACCAGCAGAACGTGCAGAGTATCGAAACCAGCTCCCTGCACCTGGGGCTACTGGGGGATATGAAACGCCTTAACTCATTGTTCTGTGCGGTGGCGTACAGCGTGATGGAACAGCCGGATGAAGATGACGAGCGGGATGAGTATTAATCTCTGAAAGCACCTCGCAAAACCCATTTGCGAGGCGTGACGCTTTATAAAGAGCAATTTACTCTTCAGACCTTATATTTTGAAGGGAATAGAAAATGCTCGTTTATTACGCTACACTTCGCCAATTCATGCGCATTCCAATGGGGGTTCTCATGCGCACTACCCATAGCATTAAAAAATCGGTCAATGTTTCGTTAGCACCTGAAATTCTTGAAGAAGCGCGACGGCTTAAACTCAATCTCTCTGCTGTACTCACGGCCGCTCTACAGGAGCAGTTTCGTGCGCATCAGCGCGCAGAGTGGTTAGCAGAAAATAAAGCGTCTATAGAGGCCATCAACCAGTGGGTTGATGAAAACGGCTCCTTTAGTGATTTTCAGAGGTCGTTCTGATGGAGCAATATTTTGCTTATGAGAATGAAGGCAATGGGAGAAAAGCCTATCCATGGCTTATTAATATGCAGCACCCTGTTGCTAATGTGATGAAACATGTACTTGTCGCTCCCGCCGTTGAATTAAGCCTGCTGGGCGGCATTCGTCCGCCTGCGAAAGTGTGCCCTGTCGTTGAAATCGCGGGTAAGCCCTGCGTTGTCATGATGCATATGCTGTCAGGCATATCTTCAAATGAGTTAGGTGAACGCGTTGCCGATCTCACTGACAACAGTGCTTCATTGCGGGATGCACTCGATTTTCTCATCAATGGTTACTAGGACTTTTTTGTCAGCCGCAAGGTAAGGTATATTTCGCCCTTCACAGGAGAAACTATGCTGCCAACTCAATCAACCCGATTAAACAAATACATTAGCGAGAGCGGGATCTGCTCACGTCGCGAGGCGGACCGTTACATCGAACAAGGTAATGTGTTCCTCAACGGCAAACGCGCCACTATTGGTGACCAGGTGATGCCTGGCGACGTGGTTAAAGTGAATGGTCAGCTCATCGAACCGCGTGATGCAGAAGACCTGGTGTTTATCGCGTTGAATAAACCGGTTGGGATTGTCAGCACCACGGAAGATGGCGAGCGGGACAACATCGTTGATTTCGTTAACCACAGTAGCCGTATCTTCCCGATTGGCCGTCTGGATAAAGACTCGCAGGGGCTGATTTTCCTCACTAACCACGGCGATCTGGTGAATAAGATTCTGCGTGCCGGGAATGACCACGAGAAAGAGTATATCGTGACGGTGAATAAGCCGGTCACGGACGAATTTATTCGCGGCATGGGCGCCGGTGTACCCATCCTCGGTACCGTCACGAAAAAGTGTAAGGTGAAGAAAGAAGCGCCGTTCGCGTTCCGCATTACCCTGGTGCAGGGCCTGAATCGTCAGATCCGCCGTATGTGCGAATACTTCGGTTATGAAGTGACGAAGCTGGAACGCACGCGCATCATGAACGTCAGCCTGTCCGGTATCCCGCTGGGCGAGTGGCGTGATTTAACCGATGATGAACTGATCGAGCTGTTTAAGCTTATCGAGAACTCCTCGTCTGAAGCAAAGCCGAAGGCCAAAGCCAAACCGAAAACTCAGGCGATTAAACGCCCGGTCGTGAAAGCACCGCAGTCGGAAGAGAAAGGGCGAGGCAAGCCCGCGGGTAAACGCTTTACGCAACCGGGACGTAAAAAGAAGGGGCGTTAAGCCCCTTTTTTCCCCGGCTTGCGCGTGCGGAGAGTGTAGGTCGGGTTAGCGTAGCGCCACCCGACTGTTAAAGATGATATTTGCCTGTTTTCTGTGGTTTTTCTTCTATCGGTTTGCCGGACCAGTATCCCGCCAGCAGCGAACCGGACAGGTTATGCCAGACGGAGAACAGCGCACCAGGCAGAGCCGCCAGCGGCGAGAAGTAAATTTTCCCGAGTGCCGCTGCCAGACCGGAGTTCTGCATTCCTACCTCAATTGCCAGCGTCCGGCAGGTGGATTCATCGAAGCCAAACAGTTTCCCGCCCCAGTATCCGCCCAGCAGGCCAATGGTGTTATGCAACACTATCGCGATAATCACGACAAAGCCCACGGATGCAATGTGCGACGCAGAACCGGCCACAACGGCGCTGATGATGGCCAGAATACAGACCATCGAAAACGCAGGCAGATAGGGCTCAACGGCTTTTACCACGCGCGGGAACAGGTGGTGAATGACAAGGCCCAACGCGATCGGAATCACCACGATTTGCAAAATGCTCAGCAGCATTCCCATCACGTCCACCTGAATATGGGCGTCAACGTACAGGCGTGTTAGCAGCGGCGTGGCAATCACCCCCACCAGCGTGGATACCGAAGAGATGGTCACGGAGAGCGCCACATCGCCTTTTGCCAGATAGATCATGACATTGGAGGCGGTTCCGCTGGCCACGCTGCCCACCAGCACCATCCCGGCGGAGAGGTCGGGTGGCATCTTAAAGGCCATTGCCAGCAGCCAGGCCGCAAGGGGCATCACCAGGTAGTGCAGGAAAATCCCTGCAGCAACCGGAGCCGGGCGCGAGAGCACGCGTTTAAAGTCGTCGATTTTTAGATGCACACCCATGCCGAACATAATCAGCATCAGCAACGTGGTCACCCACGGACCAATGCCCGTGAACGTAGTGGGGGTGTAAAACGCGAGTATGGAGAGCAGCAGCGCCCATAACGGGAACAGCCGGGTGATGGCGGATAACATAGATATTCCTTGCAGTATTGTCGTGTTGTTTAGTTATAAAAAAGCCGGGTCTGTGCCCGGCTTATAGATATTGTTTATCGTGCTAACGAATTTTATTCAAACAAATTCTGATGAAGTTTCTGCACCACCTGTTCTGCCTGCTCAGCAGGCACCAGGAAGCAGAGGTTGTAGCTGGAGGCACCGTAGCAAATCATGCGGATATTGAACGGGTCGAGCACACCGAAGACCTCTTTGCCCACGCCACAGGCGCGCGACAGCTTATTACCGATGATGGCTACCAGCGCCAGGTTTTCTTCTACTTCCACGCGGCACAGTTCTGACAGCTCAATCAGCAGCGACTGCGTCAGCAGGGTGTCACCCGTTGAGGTTGAACCGGTGGTGTCCAGCGTCAGTGCGATACTCACTTCGGAGGTGGTGATCAGATCCACGGAGATGTTATGACGCGCCAGGATGCCAAACACTTCCGCCAGGAAGCCGCGCGAGTGCAGCATATTATGGCTGTGCAGCGTAACCAGCGTTTGCTTACGGCGCAGGGCCAGCGCGCGGAACAGCGGTGGATTTTCGGTTTTCTTGCACACCAGCGTACCGCCCGCTTTCGGATCTTTACTTGAACCGACGAAGACCGGGATATCACTACGCACGGCAGGCAGCAGCGTTGCCGGGTGCAGCACTTTGGCACCGAAGGTCGCCATTTCCGCCGCTTCTTCAAACGCAATCACATCAATACGTTTTGCCGCAGAGACGACGCGTGGATCGGTGGTGTAAATCCCCGGGACGTCAGTCCAGATATCTACACGGGTCGCATGCAGCGCTTCACCCAACAGCGCCGCGGTGTAATCACTGCCGCCACGGCCAAGCGTGGTGGTGCGTCCTTTGGCTTCGCTGCCGATAAAGCCCTGGGTGATCACGATACCCTCATCCAGGCGCGGGACCAGCTGCTGATTGGTCAGCTCGGCCAGCGCTTCCACGTCCGGCTCGGCGCGGCCAAAGCGATCGCTGGTGCGCATGATTTTACGCACGTCGAACCACTGTGCCTGAACGTTACGTTCACGCATGATTTCAACAAACAGCAGGGTGGACATGAGCTCACCGTGGCTGACCAGCTCATCGGTCAGGGCGGTGGAGGTGGCCAGAGAAGCCGCTTCTGCCAGCGTGGTGATATTTTCCAGCAGGCGCTCCACTTCTTCGCGGATCACGTTCGGGTTCTGCAGACGTTCAAGGATGTCGAACTGAATTTTGCGCAGTGCGTCCAGCTTAACGAAGCGCTCGGTGGCCTCCAGCCCTTCAGACAGAGAAACCAGCAGGTTCGTCACGCCAGCAGAGGCAGAAAGCACTACCAGGCGGGTATTCGGATCGGCCAGCACCACATCGGCGCTGCGGTTCATGGCATCGTAATCTGCCACACTGGTGCCGCCAAACTTGGCGACCACAAAACTCGTCATAACAACCTCGTGTCAGGGAATGAATAAAGCGACCATGGCACAAGAATGAAACGAAAACAGGTGCAGGCGCAAAATACGGCCCTATAAATAAAATGTGGGGGAGGTCCTGTCAATGCCGGGATTATGCGGATTTTTCATGGGGGGGTACCCCTGAGAAACAGGACTTATAACAGGGCCATATTTTATGCTTCGTTTTCCCCGGTTTTGACCGACATTTCGCCGCCACGGGTGGGCGCGTCAGCAGCTATACTTTTCGGGTCTTTTCACCTGCGTTTGATGCAGGCCAAGGCAATGGCATAAAAACCATCACAATTTTTATTTGCAGGCGCTACAATCGACCGCAGTCACAATTCTCAAATCAGAAGAGTATTGCTAATGAAAAACATCAACCCAACGCAGACCGCTGCCTGGCAGGCACTACAAAAACATTTTGATGAAATGAAAGACGTCACCATCGCGGAGCTGTTCGCGAAAGATGCCGATCGTTTCAACAAATTCTCCGCGACCTTCGATGATCTGATGCTGGTGGATTTCTCCAAAAACCGCATCACCGAAGAGACGCTGGCGAAACTGCAGGATCTGGCGAAAGAGACGGAACTGGCAGACGCCATCAAATCCATGTTCTCCGGTGAGAAGATCAACCGTACCGAAGACCGTGCCGTGCTGCATGTGGCTCTGCGTAACCGTAGCAATACGCCAATCATCGTTGACGGCAAAGATGTGATGCCGGAAGTGAACGCGGTGCTGGAAAAGATGAAAGCCTTCTCTGAAGCAATCATCTCCGGAAGCTGGAAAGGCTACACCGGCAAAGCCATCACCGACGTGGTGAACATCGGTATCGGCGGTTCTGACCTCGGCCCGTTCATGGTGACCGAAGCGCTGCGTCCATACAAAAATCATCTCAACATGCACTTTGTCTCCAACGTCGATGGTACCCACATCGCCGAAGTGCTGAAGAACGTGAACCCGGAAACTACACTGTTCCTGGTGGCTTCTAAAACCTTCACCACCCAGGAAACCATGACCAACGCCCACAGCGCGCGCGACTGGTTCCTGAAAACCGCAGGTGACAACAAGCACGTGGCGAAACACTTCGCAGCGCTGTCCACCAACGGTAAAGCGGTTGGCGAGTTCGGTATCGACACCGCGAACATGTTCGAGTTCTGGGACTGGGTTGGTGGCCGCTACTCTCTGTGGTCTGCGATCGGCCTGTCTATCATTCTCTCCGTGGGCTTCGACAACTTTGTTGAGCTGCTCTCCGGCGCGCACGCGATGGACAAACACTTCTCCACCACCGCACCTGAGAAAAACCTGCCGGTGCTGCTGGCGCTGATCGGTATCTGGTACAACAACTTCTTCGGCGCAGAGACCGAAGCGATCCTGCCGTACGACCAGTACATGCACCGCTTCGCGGCCTACTTCCAGCAGGGCAATATGGAATCCAACGGTAAATACGTTGACCGTAACGGCAACGCGGTGGATTACCAGACTGGCCCAATCATCTGGGGTGAGCCAGGCACCAACGGTCAGCACGCGTTCTACCAGCTGATTCACCAGGGGACCAAAATGGTACCGTGCGATTTCATCGCCCCGGCTATCACCCATAATCCACTGTCTGATCACCATCCTAAACTGCTGTCTAACTTCTTTGCTCAGACCGAAGCGCTGGCGTTTGGTAAATCCCGCGAGGTGGTAGAGCAGGAATACCGTGACCAGGGTAAAGATCCGGCCACCCTGGAACACGTTGTGCCGTTCAAAGTGTTCGAAGGCAACCGTCCAACCAACTCCATCCTGCTGCGTGAAATCACGCCGTTCAGCCTGGGTGCGCTGATTGCTCTGTATGAGCATAAGATCTTCACGCAGGGCGCAATCCTGAACATCTTCACCTTCGATCAGTGGGGCGTTGAGCTGGGTAAACAGCTGGCGAACCGTATTCTGCCTGAACTGGGTGATGACAAAGCGATCAGCAGCCACGACAGCTCGACAAATGGTTTGATTAACCGTTATAAAGCATGGCGCGCGTAATTAAATCGTCATAAAAACGTGCCGGCGATATGCCGGCATTTTTTTATCAGACAATTCCTGATGTCTGTTATTTAACTCAAATTCCCGTTATGAGTTTTATCCGAAAATACCTTTTAACCCGTTAATGAGTGCGGTTTATTTTAGGATTATACGGAGAGTTACTTTCGCCTTATGTAATTATATCTATTTGATTTTAAATGGATAATTTATTGGTTAATTATTCTTATACTTCACATTTATCCAATAGTCCGAAAACCCTTCCTCTATTTATCCGTACGGCAAACCCTCTGCTTTAGTTGTGTATACTCGAATCCGCCTGAATTTCTTTTCGGGCAAATCTCCATTCATTCATTGAAGGGAAATTGTTATGAAGAAAGTACTGTATGGCATTTTTGCCATATCTGCACTTGCGGCGACATCTGTCTATGCAGCTCCGGTCCAGGTCGGGGAAGCAGCAGGGTCGGCAGCGACGTCTGCGTCTGCGGGGAGTTCTACCGCGGCCAGCACCAGCACCGTAAGTTCAGCCGTGGGTGTCGCGCTGGCGGCAACCGGTGGCGGTGATGGCTCCAATACCGGAACCACGACCACTACGACGACCAGCACCCAGTAATTCCGGGTGTTTTAATCATAACCACACTTCGGTGTGGTTATTTCGCCCCTTCGGAGAAGAGTCGTGAAGCGACCTGCAATCATCCTGATTTGCCTGCTGTTGCAGGCGTGCTCGGCCACCACCAAAGGGCTGGGCAACTCACTGTGGGACAGCATATTCGGTACGCCGGGTGTGCATTTGACCGATGATGAACTTCAGAACATGCCGTATGCCAGCCAGTACATGCAGCTCAACGATGGTCCGCAACTGTTTGTGGTGCTCGCTTTCGATGAAAACGGGCAGCAGAAATGGGTGACGCAGGATCAGGCCACCATCGTGACGCAACATAGCCGTATTGTGAAAACCCTGCTCGGTGGCGATAACCTTCTTGAGGTCAACAACCTTGCGGCCGATCCGCTCAGCAAACCGAACCAGATCACCGACGGGGCAAGCTGGACGCGGACAATGGGCTGGACGGAACACAAGCAGGTACGTTACGCCACCGCCCGCTCTACCTTCCGCTGGGACGGTACGGACAGCGTCAGGGTAGGCAGCGACGAAACCCGGGTTCGCGTACTGGATGAAGAGGTCACGACCGATCGGGCAACCTGGCATAACCGTTTCTGGGTGGATGATGAAGGGCAGATCCGTCAGTCCCTGCAATATTTGGGTGCCGGATTCTTCCCGGTTAAAACCACGCTGATCAAGGCCGCGAAATCATGAAAACACTTATTCGCGTTGCGCTGATCGCAAGCTTTGCCACACCGCTCGCCTGGTCTGCCGGGACGGTGAAGGTGTACACGCCGGACAGCACGCAGCCCAAAACGTTAACGAACGCCGGCCACCTGATCGATCTCGTCGGCCAGCCAAGGCTGGCAAACAGCTGGTGGACAGGTGCGTTGATCGCCGAGCGGCAGGCAACGGTGGCGGCGGAACAAAAGCACAAGGCGCTGCTCGCCAGATTAACGGGGTTAGCAGAGCAGGAAGACGGCGACGATGCGGCAGCCATTAACAGCCTTCGTCAGCAGCTTCTGGCGCTGAAGGTTACCGGAAGACAAAACATCAATCTCGATCCGGATGAAGTCCGCGTGACGGAAAAAGGTAATCCGGCCCTGGAGGGAGATTACACGCTCTGGCTCCCGGCGCAGCCTTCCACCATCACGGTGATGGGGCTTATCAGCAGCCCGGGTAAAAAACCGTTTACTCCCGGCCGCGACGTGGCGAGCTATCTCGACGAGCAGAGCCTGCTGAGTGGTGCGGATAACAGCTACGCCTGGGTGATTTATCCTGACGGGAACACGCAAAAGGCGCCGGTTGCCTACTGGAACAAGCGGCATGTCGAACCCATGCCAGGCAGCATCATTTTTGTCGGTTTTGCCGACCATTTCTGGACGAAGGCATATGACGGGCTGAATGCCGATATCCTTCATTCCCTGACACAGCGGATACCGGAATAATGAAAAAGACCTATCTCTACAGCATGCTGGCACTGTGTGTGAGTGCCGCCTGTCATGCAGAAACGTATCCGGCACCCATTGGTCCGTCTCAGTCAGACTTCGGTGGCGTCGGTTTACTGCAAACCCCAACCGCGCGTATGGCGCGAGAAGGGGAAATTAGCCTTAACTATCGTGATAACGACCAGTACCGCTACTATTCTGCATCCGTACCGCTGTTCCCATGGCTCGAAACCACGCTGCGCTACACCGACGTACGAACGAAACAGTACAGCAGCGTGGACGCGTTTTCCGGCGATCAGACCTACAAAGATAAAGCCTTCGATCTCAAACTGCGCCTGTGGGAAGAGAGCTACTGGATGCCGCAGGTATCCGTGGGGGCCAAAGATATCGGCGGTACCGGCCTGTTCGACGCGGAGTACATCGTCGCCAGTAAGGCCTGGGGGCCGTTTGACTTCTCGCTGGGGCTTGGCTGGGGCTATCTCGGCACCAGCGGCAACGTGAAAAACCCGTTCTGCACCTACAGCGACAAATTCTGCTATCGCGACAACAGCTATCAGAAAGCGGGTTCCATTAACGGTGACCAGATGTTCCACGGTCCAGCTGCCCTGTTTGGCGGCGTGGAGTATCAGACGCCGTGGCAGCCGCTGCGCCTGAAGCTGGAGTACGAAGGTAACGACTACTCGCAAGAGTTCGCCGGAAAGATTGAGCAAAAGAGCAAGTTTAACGTCGGCGCCATTTACCGCGTCACCGATTGGGCCGACGTTAACCTCAGCTACGAGCGCGGCAACACCGTAATGTTTGGCTTTACGCTGCGCACCAACTTTAACGACATGCGGCCGCACTATAACGACAACGCGCGGCCTGCGTACCAGCCGGAGCCGCAGGATGCCATTCTGCAGCACTCCGTGGTGGCCAACCAGCTGACGCTGCTGAAATACAACGCCGGTCTGGCGGATCCGAAAATCCAGGTGAAAGGCGATACGCTGTACGTGACCGGTGAGCAGGTGAAATACCGCGACTCGCGGGAAGGGATCGAACGTGCCAACCGGATCATCATGAACGATCTGCCGGAGGGGATCCGCACGATCCGCGTAACGGAGAACCGCCTGAACCTGCCGCAGGTGACGACGGAAACGGACGTGGCCAGCCTTAAGCGCCATCTGGAGGGCGAGCCGCTGGGGCATGAAACCGAGCTGGTACAAAAACGCGTTGAGCCAATCGTGCCGGAGACGACCGAGCAGGGCTGGTATATCGATAAATCGCGCTTCGATTTCCACATCGACCCGGTGCTAAACCAGTCTGTCGGCGGGCCGGAAAACTTCTACATGTACCAGTTGGGCGTGATGGCAACGGCGGATCTGTGGGTGACCGACCACCTGCTGACCACCGGCAGCCTGTTTGGCAACATTGCCAACAACTACGACAAGTTCAACTACACTAACCCGCCGAACGACTCGAAGCTGCCGCGCGTGCGTACCCGCGTGCGTGAGTACGTGCAGAACGATGCCTACGTAAACAACCTGCAGGCCAACTACTTCCAGTACTTCGGCAATGGCTTCTACGGCCAGGTCTACGGCGGTTATCTGGAAACCATGTATGGCGGTGCGGGGGCGGAAGTGCTTTATCGTCCGGTGGACAGCAACTGGGCGTTTGGTATTGATGCCAACTACGTTAAACAGCGTGACTGGCGCAGCGCGCAGGACATGATGAAGTTCACCGACTATAGCGTGAAAACCGGCCATCTGACGGCCTACTGGACGCCGTCGTTCGCCCAGGACGTGCTGGTGAAAGCCAGCGTGGGTCAGTACCTGGCGGGCGATAAGGGCGGCACGCTGGATATCTCCAAACACTTCGACAGCGGAGTGGTGGTGGGTGGTTACGCCACCATCACCAACGTCTCGCCGGACGAATACGGGGAAGGGGACTTCACCAAAGGGGTGTATGTGTCGATTCCGCTGGATCTGTTCTCATCCGGTCCAACCCGCAGCCGTGCGGCCATTGGCTGGACACCGCTGACGCGCGACGGGGGCCAGCAGCTGGGTCGTAAGTTCCAGCTGTATGACATGACCAGTGATAAGAACATTAACTTCCGCTGATAGCCCTCATCCTTTTCTGTTGTAGGCCCGGTAAGCGCTTGCGCCACCGGGCAACTCACAAGCGGCGCAGCAGCTTCGCCGGGTTTCCCGCATAAACGCCTTTCTCGGTGATGGATTTGTTCACCACGCTCCCCGCACCAATCACCACCCCGTCGCAGATGGAGACCGCCAGGATGGTCGCCCCGCTGCCTATCGACACATCATTTCCCACAGTAATGCGTCCCCAGCTGTTCCGGTCAGCATTGGGTTTGCCATCGCGAAACATATCGTTGGCAAACATCACCCCATGGCCAATGAAACAGCGTTCGCCCAGGGTGACGTACTCGCAAATGAAGGTGTGCGACTGAATTTTGCTGTCGTCGCCAATGCGCGTATTGCCCTGAATTTCAACAAACGGGCCGATAAACACACCGTTTCCAAGCACGCAGTCATAGAGATTGCAGGGCTCATACAGGGTGACATTTTCACCACAGGTTACGTTGCGAACCCCGGTAGGTCTGCGCTCCATTCGTTACCTCCGTACATAAAACATAATTAAAAAATATAGATCCACGTCACATTTTTGCGTTATACAGGAACCTCGCCCTGGAGAATGAGGTGCTGTATGACATCCCTGACTCGCCCGCGCGTTGAGTTCATCTCAACTATCCTCCAGACCGTGCTCAACCTCGGTCTGCTGAGCCTTGGCCTGATCCTGGTCGTCTTTTTGGGTAAAGAGACGGTGTATCTGGCGGATGTACTGTTCGCCCCCGAGCAAACCAGCAAATATGCGCTGGTGGAAGGCCTGGTGGTCTACTTTCTCTACTTTGAATTTATCGCCCTGATTGTGAAGTATTTCCAGTCAGGCTTTCACTTCCCGCTGCGCTATTTTGTCTACATTGGGATCACCGCGATAGTGCGGCTGATCATCGTCGATCATAAATCTCCCCTTGATGTGCTGATCTACTCGGCGGCGATCCTGCTGCTGGTGATCACGCTCTGGTTGTGTAATTCGAAGCGGCTGAAGCGCGAATAGGCGCTCTGACGCGGAAGAGATGCGGTCAAAATGTGATCTATATAGATTTAATTTAAAACTATATAGTTTTAAATGTGTGGCAGTTCAGGAATACGCGGTACTGAAATTAACTGCCACATACTTAATCTATTCGACAGGTGATCTGCATGGCCCACTCTTCAATACTGGGGTAATGGTGCCAACTTACTGATTTAGTGTATGATGGTGTTTTTGAGGTGCTCCAGTGGCTTCTGTTTCTATCAGCTGTCCCTC
>NZ_LOMM01000036.1:0-26470 GCF_001605945.1 Enterobacter sp. SENG-6 | reverse complement strand
CAAAAGGGGTTTTTATAACTGACTTAAAGCTGAAAGCTTTCCGGAACCCCCAGCCTAGCTGGGGGTTTTCAGTGCACAAAAAAATAAAAAAGGGCCGGAAGTCCGGCCCTTTCACAGGTAAGTTACGGTAAGGAAAGATTATTTCTTGCCTTCCACCCATTTGCCATCCACAAAGAATGCTGACCAGCCGGTTGCCTTGCCGTCTTTCTCCGCCGCAACATACTGCTGCTTCGTTTTACGGCTAAAACGCACAACGGTTTTATTGCCTTCCGGATCCTGCTGTGGCGCATCGGCCAGATAGCGCAGTTTCTCAGGCAGGCGGTCGCGGAAACGGTACAACTCTTCCACCAGTGGCGCGCGGGTTTCGCGCGATTTAGGGAAGGTGTTTGCCGCAAGGAACACGCCGGCAGCACCATCACGCAGCACGAAGTAAGCGTCGGACTTCTCGCACGGCAACTCTGGCAGCGGAACCGGATCTTCCTTCGGCGGCGCGACTTCACCGTTACGCAGGATTTTACGCGTGTTCTTACACTCGTCGTTGGTGCATGCCATGTATTTACCGAAGCGCCCCATTTTCAGGTGCATCTCAGAACCACACTTCTCACACTCAACGATAGGACCGTCGTAACCTTTAATGCGGAACTCACCCTCTTCGATCTCATATCCATCGCAGGTCGGGTTATTACCGCAGACGTGCAATTTACGTTTTGGATCGATGAGGTAGCTGTCCATCGCGGTGCCGCATTTCTTACAGCGACGTTTTGCACGCAGGGCGTTGGTTTCCGCATCATCACCTTCCAGCACGTTGAGCACTTCGTTCTCAGGTACCAGGTTAATGGTGGTTTTGCAGCGTTCTTTCGGCGGCAGCGCATAGCCAGAACAGCCGAGGAAAACGCCAGTGGTGGCAGTACGGATCCCCATTTTACGGCCGCAGGTTGGGCAGTCGATGCTGGTCAGGACCATCTGATTCGGCAGCATGCCGCCCTCTTCAGGATCTTTTTCCGCTTTTTCAAGCTGGTTGGTAAAGTCGCTGAAGAAGCTGTCGAGAACCTTTTTCCACTCGGCCTGATGGCTGGCAACCTGATCGAGGCTGTCTTCCATTTGCGCGGTGAAGTCGTAGTTCATCAGTTCGCGGAAGTTGGCTTCCAGGCGGTCAGTGACGATCTCACCCATTTTTTCCGCATAGAAACGACGGTTTTCAACACGCACGTAACCGCGGTCCTGAATGGTCGAAATAATCGACGCATAGGTGGATGGACGGCCAATACCGCGTTTTTCCAGCTCTTTAACCAGAGACGCTTCGCTGAAACGCGCTGGCGGCTTGGTGAAGTGCTGGGCAGGCACGAGATCAACCAGAGAGAGCTCATCCCCTTTGTTTACCGCAGGCAGGGTTCTGTCTTCATCACCCTTACGCAGCGCAGGCATCACTTTAGTCCAGCCATCGAAGCGCAGGATACGGCCACGCGCTTTCAGGCGGAAATCACCCGCGCCAACGGTCAGCGTGGTGGAGTCATACTGTGCTGGTGTCATCTGACACGCCACGAACTGACGCCAGATAAGCTGATACAGCTTCTGGGCATCGGCTTCCATATCTTTCAGCGATTCGGCTAACACGGAGACGTCAGAAGGACGAATGGCTTCGTGCGCTTCCTGTGAGTTCTCCTTGCTGGCGTACTGGTTTTCACTCGCTGGCAGGTATTTCTTACCGAAGTTGTCACTGATGTAGCCGCGCACCATGTTGACGGCATCCTGGCTCAGGTTTGTCGAGTCAGTACGCATATAGGTGATATAACCCGCTTCATACAGACGCTGGGCCATCATCATGGTTTTCTTCACGCCATAACCCAGGCGCGTGCTCGCAGCCTGTTGCAGCGTAGACGTAATAAACGGTGCGCCAGGTTTGCTGCTGGTCGGTTTGTCTTCACGCTCCAGAACCTGGTAGCGCGCTTTTTCCAGCAGCGCCACGGCAGCCATGGTCTGCTCACGGTTTTCAGGACGGAACGGTTTGTCATTCTGATGACTCACCTGCAGCGGCAGCGCATCTCCACCCGGCGTGGTGACATTGGCATCCACTTCCCAGAACTCTTCCGGGACGAAGGCTTTGATCTCACGCTCGCGTTCAACAACCAGACGCACAGCAACGGACTGCACACGCCCTGCGGACAGACCGCGGGCAATCTTTTTCCACAGCAGTGGAGAGACCATGTAACCCACGACACGGTCCATAAAACGGCGTGCCTGCTGCGCGTTTACACGGTCGATGTTCAGTTCACCCGGCTTCTCAAACGCCTGGCGAATCGCATTCTTCGTAATTTCGTTAAACACTACACGGCTGTAGCGTTTGTCGTCACCCCCGATCACTTCCCGCAGGTGCCAGGCAATGGCTTCCCCTTCGCGGTCAAGGTCGGTTGCGAGATAAATGTGGTCTGCTTTTTCAGCAAGCTGCTTCAGCTCGTTAACGACTTTTTCTTTGCCGGGCAGCACTTCATAGTGTGCATCCCAGTTATGCCATGGGTTAACACCCATACGGTTGACAAGCGCGCTACGTTCATCCTTTTTAGGCTTTTTAGCCCCTTTGGTGGAGGTAGAGTCTGCGCTCTTTTTGCTGGCTGAGCCACTGGTCGGCAAATCGCGGATGTGACCGACGCTGGACTTAACCACGTAGTCATTACCCAGATACTTATTGATCGTTTTGGCTTTTGCCGGGGACTCAACGATGACGAGAGCTTTACCCATATTCACCTTTACCTAATTTAATTCTTCCAGGAATACGCCGCATGTTGATTTCCCTTCCACTGACGACGAGCCATTGATATTGCGACTGTGTCAGGGGATATCAACCCCTTTGTCTTACTGAACGTCATAGCGTTAACGCCCAGGTGATTGAGTTATCGGGTATTTTTCTCACATCGGATGTAATTCGTGACGAATTCCCGGTCGAATGTCAAGCAATTCTGTTGCCAGAATGACGAAAGCGCACACTCTACCTGATAAAATTCGTTACGCAACTTTATTAGCATGCAAAAGCAAATCCTGCCAGCCAGGTCACGGCACCTTACCCCCTCACATTACAGGGAAAATTTGCCCCCAAAGCGCCCCCGGCGTAGACTATTGTCACTGTTTAAGGAGTGGATTATGCAGAATACAACCCAACCCATTGATCGAGCATCTCTGCTTATCGAAGCAAATAAGCTGATTCGTGACCATGAAGACACCCTGGCGGGCATTGAAGCGACCGGCGTGGAACAACGTAACGGCGTGCTGGTATTCAGCGGCGAATACTTCCTTGACGAACAAGGGTTACCCACCCCGAAAAGCACCGCCGTATTCAATATGTTTAAATACCTGGCGCACACGCTTTCAGAGAAATATCACCTGGTCGATTAACGCAAAACGCGAGGCTCTGGCCTCGCGTTTTTGTTTACAGCAGCGGTTTTTGTCCGCGTTGCAACCAGCGGAGCAGCAGGCGATCCGCGCTTTCGGCCGCGCTGTTCGTAAAGCGGTCAAGCAGTCGCTTACGCTGGGTAAAGCGCACGCCAACCAGTTCGCGCCCTTCCATCAGATTCAACAGCAGGTCGTCACTGGTGCCCACTTCATCCACCAGCCCTTTTTCCTTCGCCTGCGTACCGTACCAGTGCTCCCCTGTTGCCACCTGGTCAATATCAAGCGCCGGGCGCATACGGTGCACAAAGTCTTTAAAGAGGTGATGGGTTTCATTGAGATCTTCGCGGAATTTCTGACGTCCTTCTTCCGTGTTCTCCCCCAGCAGCGTCAGGGTACGTTTGTACTGACCCGCCGTGTGCAATTCAATGTCGATCTCTTTGCTTTTCAGGAAGCGGTTAAAGTTCGGGATTTGCGCAACCACCCCGATGGAGCCAATAATAGAAAACGGCGCCGCAACAATTTTATCCGCCACGCAGGCCATCATATAGCCACCGCTCGCCGCGACTTTATCCACCGCAACCGTCAGCGGGATCTGTTTTTCACGCAGACGCTGTAGCTGCGAAGCCGCCAGCCCATAACCATGAACGACCCCACCCGGACTCTCAAGACGGACAACCACCTGATCCTGCGGTTTAGCCACGGCAAGCACGGCGGTGACTTCTTCACGCAGGGAAGAGACTTCATGGGCATCCATGCTGCCTTTAAAATCGAGCACATAGACACGCGGGGTTGACGTTTCCTCCGGCGCGTTAAGCTTCGCTTTGGCTTTTGCCGCTTTGGCGTCCTGCTTATGCTTTTTCTTCTGCGCCTTGTGCCACAGTTTCTGTTGATGGCTGTCAAGCAGGGCCAGCGACATCTCTTCCTGCATCTCTTTATACTGCTCGCTCAGGCGGGTAATGCGTAACTCACCACGCTGACGTTTGCGCTGCGTCAGGTTAACAATCAGAACGGCCACTACCGCAATGGCAATCACCACCGTCGCGATCTTTGCCAAAAACAACCCATATTGAGAAAGTAATTCCACGCGTTCCACCTTGATTTAACCACGAATCTTTCACGGCAGTGTACAACAGCCCTGCCCATGCGTCTCGCTCGTGACATTACCTCTGCGAGCCGTCTTCAGGAATCCCCCGATTCTGGTTTAAATATTTGCAAATTGTTAATTTTACAGCGATGCGTCCTGTAGACTGATTGAATTCTCATGCTAATTCGGGCATAAAGCCGAAAAGTCACACAATAAGGCGTCTTTGCATCACTGTGCGCCGAGGAGTCACCGTGCATTATCAACCGCAAAAAAATCTGCTGCAGAACCGCATCATTCTGGTCACTGGTGCCAGCGATGGCATTGGCCGCGAAGCGGCACTTACCTACGCTGACTATGGCGCGAGCGTAATTCTCATTGGCCGTAACGAAGAAAAACTCAAAGGAGTGGCTCAGGAGATTGACGCCGCCGGTGGCATTCCTGCCCGCTGGTACACGCTGGATCTGCTCACCTGTACCCCTGAAACGTGCCAGGAGCTTGCCCACCGCATCAGCACCCACTACCCACGGCTGGATGGCGTACTGCACAATGCCGGCTTGCTTGGGGAGGTTCGCCCGATGGATGAACAGGATCCTGAGATCTGGCAGCAGGTCATGCAGGTCAATATCAACGGCACCTTTTTCCTGACCCAGGCACTGCTTCCTTTATTACTCAAATCTGATTCCGGTTCGCTGGTATTCACCTCCTCCAGCGTAGGGCGCGAAGGCCGCGCAAACTGGGGGGCGTATGCGGTCTCAAAATTCGCGACCGAAGGGATGATGCAGGTATTAGCGGAGGAGTATCAGAGCCGTCATCTGCGCGTGAACTGCATTAACCCAGGCGGAACGCGTACCAAAATGCGCGCCAGCGCCTTCCCGACGGAAGATCCGCATAAGCTTAAAACCCCGGCAGATATTATGCCGCTCTATCTCTGGCTGATGGGCGATGACAGCCGCCGTAAAACAGGGATGACCTTTGATGCCCAGCCAGGCCGTAAACCCGGGATTTCGCAATGAGTGAAGAACGTCACCAGCAACGTCAGCAGCGCCTGAAAGAACAGGTTGATGCCCGTGTCGCCGCTGCGCAGGATGAACGCGGGATCATCATCGTGTTTACCGGCAACGGCAAAGGCAAAACCACCGCTGCCTTTGGTACCGCCACGCGCGCCGTTGGTCACGGGCAGAAAGTGGGTGTCATTCAGTTCATTAAAGGGGAATGGCCCAACGGTGAACGTAACTTACTTGAACCGCACGGGGTTGAGTTCCAGGTGATGGCGACAGGCTTTACGTGGGATACCCAAAACCGGGAAACCGACACCGCGGCCTGCCTCGCGGTATGGGAGCATGCAAAACGAATGCTGGCAGACCCGGCCCTGAACATGGTGTTACTGGATGAGATCACCTATATGGTCGCCTACGACTATCTGCCGCTGGACGCCGTACTGGAGGCACTCAGGAATCGCCCGGCACATCAGACGGTGATCGTCACAGGCCGCGGCTGTCATCGGGATATTCTGGAATTAGCGGATACCGTCAGCGAATTGCGTCCGGTTAAACATGCTTTTGATGCCGGTATCAAAGCGCAAATCGGCATTGATTACTGATAAAAAAGCCCGGTGATATTAACCGGGCTTCTATTTTTAACCGTTGTTATTACGGCTGCCAGCGCGGCGATTATTGTTCACCTGGCTGTGGCGTTTCACCGCACGACGGATCTGGTTCGCCTTCATGCGACGGCGATCTTTCTCCACCGCCACTTTGGAAGTGGTTTCTGGCGCCAGGCCCACCAGTTCACGCAGGTAGTTGGTCTGCGTCAGGTCCAGTTCGGTATAGCCACCACGTGGCAGACCTTTTGGCAGCAGAATATCGCCGTAACGGACACGGATCAGACGGCTAACCTGCACGCCCACCGCTTCCCACAGACGACGAACCTCACGGTTACGGCCTTCGGTCAGGGTAACGTTGTACCACTGGTTGATCCCTTCACCACCGGTAAATTTGATGGTTTTAAACGCTGCAGGACCGTCTTCCAGCTGAACGCCACGCGACAGATCGCGCAGTTTGTTCTCATCAACCTGGCCGAACACGCGTACGGCGTATTCGCGTTCCACTTCACGACTTGGGTGCATCAGACGGTTTGCCAGTTCACCATCCGTTGTGAACAGCAGCAGACCGCAGGTGTTCACATCCAGACGCCCCACGGCAATCCAGCGTGCGCCACGCAGTTTAGGCAGACGGTCAAATACCGTCGGGCGACCTTCCGGGTCGTTGCGCGTACACAGTTCACCTTCCGGCTTGTAGTACGCCAGCACGCGGCAGATCTGCTCAGCAGATTCTTTAACCGAGATAAGATGACCGTCGATACGGATTTTAAGCCCCGGCACGATTTCTACGCGGTCACCGAGCGTGGCGATTTTACCGTCCACACTCACGCGTCCGGCTTCAATAATGGCTTCGATTTCACGGCGTGAGCCGTGGCCGGCACGCGCCAGCACTTTCTGTAACTTCTCGCTCATTGAGCTTCCTCAGGTGTCGCCTTCACAGGCGTCGAATCAGGTCAAACCAGGGCTATGCCCTGATTTGATGGCCGCGTAGTATAGCTGCTTACACCTTTACAAGAAAGGCTTAACATCGCCTACGCCTTCGCGAATCACTTCCGGTGCATCTTCCGTTAAATCGACAACCGTGGTCGGCTGCTGACCGAGGTAACCGCCATGAATAATCAGCTCAACCACCTTTTCCAGACGGTCTTTGATCTCTTCAGGATCGGACTCGGTGAATTCACTGCCGGGCAGCATCAGGGAGGTAGAGAGCATCGGCTCACCTAACGTTTCCAGCAAGGCCTGGGCAATCGGGTTAGACGGCACGCGCATCCCGATGGTTTTGCGCTTTTCCTGTAACAGACGGCGCGGAACCTCTTTCGTCCCTTTCAGGATGAAGGTGTAGTTGCCCGGCGTGTTATTTTTAATCAGACGAAATGCCACGTTATCGACATAAGCATAGGTCGATAGCTCAGAGAGATCCCGGCACATCAGGGTAAAGTTGTGACCGTCCGGCAACTGGCGAATACGGCAAATGCGCTCCATCGCCGCTTTATCTTCAATCTTACAGCCCAGCGCATAACCCGAATCGGTCGGGTAGACGATAACGCCCCCTTTACGCACAATCTCCACGGCCTGATTAATCAGGCGCGGCTGCGGATTATCCGGATGAATATAGAAAAACTGACTCATACTTCCCTCTCTTCAAGTTGCTGTGGCTGTTCCCAGAGCTGCCAGACAGGCTCAACGCCTGCGGGTAACCAAAGCTTGCGTCCCAGTTCTATCCACGCACAGGGCTGATGAAAATCTGAGCCTTGTGACGCCAGCAAACCGAACTGGCGGGCGTAGGTCGCAAGCTGCGAACGCTCGTTGGGCGCCTGCTGACACTGGGCGACTTCCATCGCCTCGCCACCGCATTCGGCAAAATGCGCCAGCAGTCTTTTCAGCCATTTAGCAGAAAGATTATACCGCCCCGGATGGGCCAGCACGGCCTTACCGCCAGAATGATGAATCACATCAATAGCTTGTTTTATTGTACACCACTGTGGCGGAACATATCCGGTTTTCCCGCGAGCCAGATAGCGTTTAAAGACATCCGCTATCGTTGTGGCCTTGCCGGCCTCAACCAGAAAACGGGCAAAATGACCGCGCGTTACCGCGCCCCCGTTTGCCAGCCTTTGTGCCCCCTCCAGTGCGCCCGGAATATGCGCCTTTTCCAGACGTTCAGCGATCATTTCTGCGCGCTGGTTGCGGCGCGTTTTTTGTTCTTGCAAAAACGCACACATTACCGGATGGTCTATATCAATGTTCAGGCCAACAATATGGATTTCGTGATTCTCCCAGACGGTCGATATCTCGACGCCAGGAACCAGTTTGAGTGCCAGACCACTGCGGGCAATCTCGGCGCGCGCGGCTGGAATGGCATCGGTTGTATCGTGATCGGTTATGGCCAGCGTGCCAACCCGCATTTCAACGGCACGATGCACCAACGCTTCGGGCGTCAGCAGACCATCGGAGGCCTGGGTATGGCTGTGTAAATCATAAATTACGGCGTAGGTGGTATCGCTCAAAGCACTTCCCGTCACAGGTTAGAGACATCTTAAAAGCCCATGATACCGACTTGCCACGAAATTCTGAAATCAAGGGTTGACAACACGCCACCGAACTAGTTAACTAGTACGCAAGTTCACACGAGAAAGGTATCTGAAAATGACTGCACATTTCACTCTGCACGGTTGGTGGCGCACTTCCTGATTTCCGGGCAGTGTCACACGTCTGCGTACAGCAAACAGATACCCGCCCGCTCATCAGCGGGCTTTTTTTTGAACAGAATAAATGAGAACAACATAATGCAAACAGCCAAACCACACCTCGAATTGCTGACCAGCGAGGCGGCCTATCGCCACAACCCAACCGCGCTGTTTCATCAGGTCTGCGGTGCACGTCCAGCCACGTTGTTACTGGAATCAGCCGATATTGACAGCAAAGACGATCTCAAGAGCCTGCTGTTGGTGGACAGCGCGCTGCGCATTACGGCGCTAGGTGACACTGTCACTATCAAAGCGTTATCGGATAACGGTGCGGCTCTGCTGCCGTTACTGGATGCGAGCCTGCCTGCTGGTATCGAAAATGAACACCATCCTGAAATGCGCGTTCTGCACTTCCCGCCGGTGAGCCAGCTGCTGGACGAAGACGCGCGCCTGTGCTCTCTTTCCGTTTTTGATGCCTTCCGTCTGCTGCAAAATCTGGTCACCGTGCCGGAAGATGAACGCGAAGCAATGTTCTTTGGCGGGCTGTTTGCTTACGACCTGGTGGCCGGGTTCGAAGATTTACCGGACATTGAACAGGGTAACCGCTGCCCCGACTACTGCTTCTACCTGGCCGAAACCTTACTGGTGATCGACCACCAGAAAAAAAACACCCGTATTCAGGCAAGCCTCTTCACGCCATCCGCGACAGAGAAAAAACGCCTTGAGCAGCGTATTGAGCAGTTGCAGCAACAAATGACCGAAGCGCCGCCTGCGCTGCCTGTACATCGTGTCGAGAAAATGACCTGTGAGGTTAATCAGAGCGACGATCAGTACGGTGCCGTGGTTCGCCAGATGCAAAAAGCGATTCGCGCCGGAGAAATTTTCCAGGTTGTTCCTTCCCGTCGTTTCTCTCTGCCCTGCCCGTCGCCGCTCGCGGCCTATGACGTGCTGAAAAAGAGCAACCCAAGCCCGTACATGTTCTTTATGCAGGACAACGATTTCACCCTGTTTGGCGCATCCCCTGAAAGTTCACTGAAATATGACGCCACCAGCCGCCAGATTGAGATCTACCCGATTGCCGGAACCCGTCCACGCGGCCGTCGAGCCGATGGCTCGCTGGATCGCGATCTCGACAGCCGCATTGAGCTGGAAATGCGTACCGACCATAAAGAGCTCTCCGAGCATCTGATGCTGGTTGATCTGGCCCGTAACGACCTGGCGCGCATTTGTACCCCTGGCAGCCGCTACGTGGCGGACTTAACCAAGGTCGACCGCTACTCGTTTGTTATGCATCTGGTATCCCGCGTGGTGGGCGAACTGCGCAGCGACCTCGACGTGCTTCACGCCTACCGCGCCTGTATGAACATGGGCACGCTGAGCGGCGCGCCGAAAGTCCGCGCCATGCAGCTGATCGCGGCGGCTGAAGGGCGCCGTCGCGGCAGTTACGGTGGTGCAGTGGGCTACTTCACCGCCCATGGCGATCTGGATACCTGCATTGTGATCCGCTCCGCCTACGTTGAGGACGGTATCGCTACCGTGCAGGCAGGCGCAGGGATTGTTCTGGATTCTGTTCCGCAGTCTGAAGCTGACGAAACCCGCAGTAAAGCCCGCGCGGTATTGCGCGCCATTGCTACCGCACATCACGCACAGGAGATTTTCTGATGGCTGACATTCTGCTGCTCGATAACATCGACTCTTTTACCTATAACCTGGCAGATCAGCTGCGTGCGAATGGTCACAACGTCGTTATCTATCGTAACCATGTTCCGGCACAGACGCTGATAGACCGTCTGGCATCCATGCAAAACCCGGTGCTGATGCTCTCTCCTGGCCCAGGTGCCCCCAGTGAAGCGGGCTGTATGCCGGAGCTGCTGACCCGTATGCGCGGTAAACTGCCGATTATCGGTATCTGCCTGGGTCACCAGGCGATTGTGGAAGCCTATGGCGGCTACGTGGGTCAGGCAGGTGAGATCCTGCATGGCAAAGCCTCCAGCATTGAACATGACGGCCAGGCGATGTTTGCCGGCCTGCCAAATCCGCTGCCGGTTGCGCGCTATCACTCCCTGGTAGGCAGTAACATCCCGGCCGGGCTGACCATTAACGCCTCGTTTGAAGGGATGGTGATGGCCGTGCGCCACGATGCGGATCGCGTCTGCGGCATGCAATTCCATCCGGAGTCGATTCTCACGACCCATGGCGCGCGACTGCTGGAGCAGACGCTGGACTGGGCGTTGCAGAAACTGGAGCAGACCAACACGCTGCAACCGATTCTGGAAAAGCTGTATCAGGCGCAGACCCTGAGCCAGCAGGAGAGCCACCAGCTCTTTTCTGCCGTGGTTCGCGGTGAGCTGAAACCTGAACAGCTGGCGGCCGCACTGGTAAGCATGAAAGTGCGCGGCGAAAGCCCGCAAGAAATCGCCGGTGCCGCCACGGCCCTGCTGGAAAATGCCGCCCCCTTCCCGCGCCCGGATTATCAGTTTGCGGATATCGTCGGCACCGGGGGTGATGGCAGCAATAGCATCAATATCTCCACCGCCAGTGCCTTCGTGGCCGCGGCGTGTGGCCTGAAAGTGGCGAAACACGGTAACCGCAGCGTCTCCAGCCGCTCGGGCTCGTCCGATTTGCTGGCCGCCTTCGGCATTAACCTGGATATGAACGCCGAACGCTCCCGTGAAGCGCTGGACGATCTGGGCGTCTGCTTCCTGTTTGCGCCGAAGTATCACACCGGTTTCCGCCATGCGATGCCGGTTCGTCAGCAGCTCAAAACACGCACGCTGTTTAACGTACTGGGGCCGCTGATCAACCCGGCGCACCCGCCGCTGGCGCTGATTGGTGTTTACAGCCCGGAACTGGTTCTGCCAATTGCCGAAACCCTGCGCGTGCTCGGTTATCAGCGCGCGGCAGTAGTTCACAGCGGGGGAATGGATGAAGTGTCCCTTCACGCGCCAACTCTCGTCGCGGAACTGCGCAATGGCGAAATCCTGAGCTACCAGCTGGAAGCCGCCGACTTTGGTTTAACGCCGTATCATCAGGAGGCGCTGGCAGGCGGCACGCCGGAAGAAAACCGTGACATTCTCACGCGCTTATTACAAGGTAAGGGAGAGGTCGCCCATGAGGCAGCCGTGGCAGCCAACGTCGCCATGCTGATGCGATTGCACGGCGAAGAGGATCTCAAAGCCAACGCACAAAAAGTTCTGGACGTACTGCGCTCTGGTGCAGCTTACGATCGCGTTACCGCACTTGCGGCAAGAGGGTAAAGAATGCAGACCGTTTTAGCGAAAATCGTTGCCGATAAGGCCATCTGGGTGGAAGCCCGCAAAGCGCAGCAGCCGCTTGCCAGTTTTCAGAACGACGTCGTCCCAAGCAGCCGTCGTTTCTATGATGCCCTGCAGGGCGCGCGCACCGCATTTATTCTTGAGTGCAAAAAAGCCTCCCCGTCGAAAGGCGTTATCCGTGAGGATTTCGATCCGGCGCGTATTGCCGGCATTTATAAGCATCATGCGTCGGCGATCTCCGTGCTGACGGATGAGAAATATTTCCAGGGCAGCTTCGATTTTCTGCCTGTTGTCAGCAGCATCGCGCCGCAACCGATTCTGTGCAAAGACTTTATTATCGACCCGTATCAGATCTGGCTGTCGCGTTTTTACCAGGCTGACGCCTGCCTGCTGATGCTCTCGGTACTCGACGACGAGCAGTATCGCCAGCTGGCTGCGGTGGCGCACAGCCTCAACATGGGCGTGCTGACCGAGGTGAGCAACGAAGAAGAGCTGGAGCGTGCCATTGCACTGCAGGCGAAAGTGGTCGGGATTAACAACCGCGATCTGCGCGATCTGTCAATTGACCTGAATCGTACGCGTCAGCTGGCACCGCGTCTGGGCTCTGGCGTGACCGTTATCAGTGAATCCGGGATCAACAGCTACGCCCAGGTGCGTGAGTTGAGCCACTTCGCCAACGGTTTCCTGATTGGCTCCGCGATGATGGCACATGACGATCTCAATGCCGCAGTGCGTCGGGTGCTGTTGGGTGAAAACAAAGTGTGCGGCTTAACCCGCGAACAGGATGCCCAGGCCGCCTATGAGGCGGGGGCTATTTACGGCGGGTTGATCTTTGTGGGCTCCTCACCGCGTGCGGTGAGCGATGAACAGGCACGCAAGGTGATAGCGGCAGCCCCACTCAGCTATGTTGGCGTCTTCCGTAACGCTGATATCGCGGACGTTACGGCAAAAGCCGAAGCGTTATCCCTTAGTGCAGTACAACTGCACGGTGATGAAGATCAGGCATACATCGATGCCCTGCGTGCCGGGCTGGCTCCTCAGGTTCAGATCTGGAAAGCGCAGAGCGTGGGCAGCACCCTGCCAGCACGTAACCTGAATCATGTTGATAAATATGTGCTCGATAACGGCCAGGGCGGTACAGGCCAGCGTTTTGACTGGTCACTGCTGAACGGCGAAGTGCTGGACAATGTCCTGCTGGCGGGTGGACTTAGCCCGGACAACTGTGTGGAAGCAGCCAAAACCGGCTGCGCGGGCCTCGATTTCAATTCAGGCGTAGAGTCGCAACCGGGCATCAAAGATGCCAGTAAGCTGGCCTCGGTATTTAAAACTCTGCGTGCATATTAAGGAAGAAAAAATGACGACATTACTAAACCCGTATTTTGGTGAGTTCGGTGGGATGTACGTTCCGCAGATCCTGATGCCCGCACTGCGCCAGCTGGAAGAAGCGTTTGTGAGCGCACAGAAAGATCCAGCGTTTCAGGCTGAATTTACCGACCTGCTGAAAAACTACGCGGGCCGTCCAACAGCGCTGACCAAATGCCGTAACCTGACTGCCGGCACCAAAACCACGCTGTACCTCAAGCGTGAAGACCTGCTGCACGGCGGCGCGCATAAAACCAACCAGGTGTTAGGACAGGCGCTGCTGGCAAAACGGATGGGCAAAACCGAGATCATCGCCGAAACCGGCGCGGGTCAGCACGGCGTGGCATCAGCACTGGCAAGCGCCCTGCTTGGCCTGAAATGCCGTATCTATATGGGGGCGAAAGACGTTGAGCGTCAGTCTCCGAACGTATTCCGTATGCGTCTGATGGGCGCAGAAGTGATCCCGGTTCACAGTGGTTCAGCCACGCTGAAAGATGCCTGTAACGAAGCGCTGCGCGACTGGTCTGGTAGCTATGAAACCGCGCACTACATGCTCGGCACAGCCGCTGGCCCGCACCCGTTCCCGACTATCGTGCGTGAATTCCAGCGCATGATTGGCGAAGAGACCAAAGCGCAGATCCTTGAAAAAGAAGGCCGTCTGCCGGACGCGGTGATTGCCTGCGTGGGCGGGGGATCAAACGCCATCGGGATGTTCGCTGATTTTATCGACGAAACCCGTGTTGGCCTGATCGGGGTGGAGCCAGCGGGTCACGGGATTGAAACCGGTGAGCACGGCGCACCGCTGAAACATGGCCGCGTGGGGATCTACTTCGGCATGAAAGCGCCGATGATGCAGACCGATGAAGGTCAGATTGAAGAGTCGTACTCCATCTCTGCCGGTCTGGATTTCCCGTCCGTCGGGCCACAGCATGCATTCCTGAACAGCACCGGACGCGCGGACTACGTCTCCATCACCGATGACGAAGCGCTGGAAGCGTTTAAGACGCTGTGCCGCAGCGAAGGGATCATCCCGGCACTGGAGTCCTCGCATGCTCTGGCGCATGCGCTGAAAATGATGAAAGAAAACCCGGAAAAAGAGCAACTGCTGGTCGTTAACCTTTCCGGTCGCGGTGATAAAGATATCTTCACCGTTCACGATATTCTGAAAGCACGAGGGGAAATCTGATGGAACGCTACGATAACGCATTTGCACAACTGAAATCCCGCCAGGAAGGCGCGTTCGTTCCCTTCGTCACGCTGGGCGATCCGGGCCCGGAGCAGTCGCTAAAAATTATCGACACTCTGATTGAAGCCGGTGCCGATGCGCTGGAGTTGGGGATCCCGTTCTCTGACCCGCTGGCGGATGGCCCGACCATTCAGAACGCCACCCTGCGTGCCTTTGCCGCGGGCGTCACCCCAACGCAATGTTTTGAGATGCTGGCCGCGATCCGTCAGAAGCACCCGACCATTCCGATTGGCCTGCTGATGTATGCCAACCTGGTGTTTAACCGCGGAATCGACGAATTTTATGCCGAGTGCGCGCGGGTCGGCGTTGACTCCGTGCTGGTGGCCGACGTCCCGGTTGAAGAATCTGCACCGTTCCGCCAGGCGGCTATGCGTCATAACGTGGCGCCGATTTTCATCTGCCCGCCAAACGCCGATGACGAACTGCTGCGCCAGATTGCCTCTTACGGCCGTGGTTACACCTACCTGCTCTCCCGCGCGGGCGTGACGGGTGCTGAAAACAAAGCCGCGCTGCCGCTGCATCATCTGGTAGAAAAACTGGCTGAATACCACGCAGCGCCTCCGCTGCAGGGATTCGGGATTTCATCCCCGGATCAGGTTACGGCGGCAATTGACGCAAAAGCGGCAGGCGCGATCTCCGGCTCTGCTATCGTCAAAATCATTGAGAAGAACGTGGACAAGCCCGAGCAGATGCTGGCTGAACTCAAAGCATTTGTTACGGCGATGAAAGCCGCAACGCGTAAAGCCTGATCCTTCCACCGTCTGGCGACTCAGCCAGACGGTCTTCCTCTTATATTCCCGCTATCACTTAAGCGTTACGCCAAAATTGATCCCATCGATATTTTCGGCGTGAATGGCTTTTCAAACCTTGCCGTAAGCGTATGATTTGGTCTCTTTTCGGCTTTAAACCTTCTGAGTTCAGAGGCTTACTCATGTCATGGCAATACTTCAAACAGACTTACCTGGTTAAGTTCTGGTCACCAGTACCGGCCGTCATCGCGGCGGGGATCCTTTCCACCTACTATTTCGGCATTACCGGCACCTTCTGGGCCGTTACCGGCGAATTCACCCGCTGGGGTGGGCAACTGCTGCAGCTCGCTGGCGTACATACCGAGGAGTGGGGTTACTTTAAGCTTATTCATCTGGACGGCACGCCGCTGACCCGCATCGACGGTATGATGATTATCGGCATGTTCGGGGGCTGTTTTGCCGCCGCGCTGTGGGCTAACAACGTTAAGTTGCGAATGCCTAAAAGTCGGATACGCGTTATGCAGGCGATTGTCGGCGGCATGATTGCCGGGTTCGGCGCCCGTCTGGCGATGGGGTGTAACCTGGCCGCTTTCTTTACCGGCATTCCACAGTTTTCGCTGCACGCCTGGTTTTTTGCTGCCGCCACGGCGATTGGCTCTTACTTTGGCGCGAAGTTTACCCTCCTGCCGCTGTTCCGCATTCCGGTCAAAATGGTGAAGGTCAGCGCTGCCTCGCCGCTGACGCAAAAGCCTTCTCAGGCGCGTCGTCGTTTTCGTCTCGGCATGCTGGTCTTTTTCGCCATGGTCGCCTGGGCGCTCTGTACGGCGCTCAACCAGCCTAAGCTGGGTCTGGCCATGTTGTTCGGTGTCGGTTTCGGCCTGCTGATAGAACGTGCGCAGATTTGCTTCACCTCGGCGTTTCGCGATATGTGGATCACCGGCCGTACAATGATGGCCAAAGCGATTATTGCGGGTATGGCGGTAAGCGCCATTGGCATCTTCAGCTATGTGCAACTGGGTGTTGAGCCGAAAATCATGTGGGCTGGTCCGAACGCGGTGATTGGCGGTCTGCTGTTTGGCTTCGGAATTGTACTGGCTGGCGGGTGTGAAACCGGCTGGATGTACCGCGCGGTTGAAGGTCAGGTGCATTACTGGTGGGTAGGTCTGGGGAACGTCATCGGCTCCACCCTGCTGGCCTGGTACTGGGACGATTTGTCTCCGGTGCTGGCCACGAACTGGGACAAGGTGAATCTGCTCAGCACGTTTGGCCCGCTCGGTGGACTGCTGGTGACCTACGCCCTGCTGCTGGTCGCTTTTTTACTGGTTGTCGCGCAAGAGAAACGTTTCTTTCGCCGTGCCACGGTTAAACCTGAACCCCAGGAGAATGCAGCATGAAAGAGATTGTGCCTGACTACCGCCTTGATATGGTCGGTGAACCGTGTCCTTACCCGGCTGTCGCCACGCTTGAAGCGCTCCCGCGGCTTCAAAAAGGGGAAATTCTGGAAGTGGTGAGCGACTGCCCGCAGTCCATCAACAACATTCCTCTGGATGCCAAAAACCACGGCTACACCGTACTGGATATTCAGCAGGATGGCCCAACCATTCGCTATCTTATCCAGAAGTAAACCGCCAGGTGACGGGGGGCGTCCCCCCCGTCAAAAAAGCTGCCTCACCTCCCATTTTGATGGCGAACACAACGCCACTGAAAATGGGAGCACTACACTTAAAGTGGATAAAAAACAAACAGGAGGTGAGGTATGTTTAATTCAATTTTAGTCCCTGTCGATATCTCTGAAAGTCGTCTGACCGAACAGGTGATTCCCTATGTTCAGGCAAACGCAGCAATCGGTAACGGTAAAATCCATTTTCTGACGGTAGTGCCTTCTTTCCCTTACTATTCATCGCTTGGGCTGGCGTATTCGGTTGAAATGCCAAAGCTGGCGGAGATTCAGGAGGAAGCCCTTACAAAGCTCAAAGAGATGGTTAAGCAGTTTAATTTACCTGCCGATCGTGTGGAGACACACGCCATTTCAGGTGCGCCTAAAGATCAGATCCTGAAGCTGGCTGACAGTATCAACGCTGACCTCATTATCATTGCGTCCCATCGACCGGATATCACAACCTACCTTTTAGGTTCAAACGCGGCGGTTGTGGTACGCCATGCAAAATGCCCGGTGCTGGTTGTACGCTAGCGAGGCTGGTGAGAAACTTAAGCCCCGGAATCCCGGGGTTTATTTAAATCGTTGTACAATAAAATAATTTCGATAAACGGACTTAACAATGAAAAAAGTAGTGATGCTGGTATGCCTTGCCACAGCAATAACGGGCTGTGCCCCTCTCGCGCCTGAAGGTTGTCAGAAGAAAACCGCTCTCGACTCGTGCTCCTATAAGCAGTCCGGTAAAGTCTCCGATAAGGATATCTATGGTCAACAGGCTGCCGCGATAAAGAAAGCGCTGGACTCGGCGCTGGCCGGTCCGCACGCCTGGAATGGTAAGCGATGCAACATGCATCTCGACTTTACCGTCGACGGGCTACTGCAGAACCTGGAGATAAAAGGCGGAGACAAAGCGTATTGCCAGGCTTTAGCCGACGCGGCAACACGGGCCACCTTCCCGCCCTTCACAGACGAGCGTGTATTTCAGGATATGGGTTCTGCCCGCTGGAACATGGAGGGGCAACCGTAGAGGTAAGCCGGTAGAAAGACTGGCCATGTTCTGGCCAGTCCCGGAAAGTAGAATCAGAAACGATAACCCGCAGAGAACATAAATACCCATGGATCCAGACGGGTACTGATGCTTTGTTGCTGTCCGCCTGCCTTGAAGCGGACATCGGTATCGATATCCATATACCAGACCGAGGCGTTAATTAACCAGTCGCGGTTAATGAGATAGTCCATCCCCACCTGTCCTGCCACGCCCCATGAATCTTTCAGGCTGAGATCGGTCAGCCCGGCCTCTTTACCGGTATCGTTGAATTTCTCATCAAAGAAGGTGGTGTAGTTCACGCCCGCGCCAATATAGGGACGCAGTTTGCTGCTTGAGTCACCAAAGTACCACTGCGCCATCAGCGTTGGCGGCAGATGATGCACCGTGGCGATATCACCGGTTGGGCCTAAACCAACGCGATGACGGAATGGCGTCGCTGCCAGAAGCTCAACGCCAATGTTATCCGTCGCCATATACGTGAATGTTAAACCTAACTGGGTGTTGTTGCTGACGTTAAAGCCGCCCATTCCCAGCACGTTATCAGAACCTTCAGTTGGACGTACCGTTGCCGAACCGGCACGAATAAAGAATTCACCTGCTTCATGCGCATACGCGCCGCCAGAGAGACTGCTTAAGATAAGGGCTGCCACCGCTAATTTTTTCATATCCGCTCCATCGTTGTGGTTTTAGCTGCGGATGAGAATATACTCACAAATGAGTAATAAGTGATCTGTCACAGATCACATTAAAACCAGTAACTTAACATTCATTGATCTGGGTTAATTTTTGGTGACACCCCGTAAGGCCAAAAGTTGTTCTTACGTCAATTTTTGGCATTTCCCGGTTACAAAATTTTCTGTTTCCCCCCTCTTGCTCTTCGAATGGCGGCTGGATAATTTAGCGCTCTCACAATGTGATTTGATGCGTTCTTTTTTGCAGGTGTGCCATGAGTGATATGAACCCGTGCATGACGTGCGGAGCCTGTTGTGCGTATTTTCGAGTCTCTTTCTACTGGGCCGAAGCCAGCGATGGCGGCGGCACCGTTCCGGTTCATCTCACTGAACCGTTATCCCCTTTTCTGCGCTGCATGAGCGGTACAAATCAAAAGCAGGCCCGCTGTGTGGCGTTACAAGGCGAGCCAGGCGTGTCGACCCGCTGCTCCATCTATGAGGATCGCCCCAGCCCGTGTCGGGACTTTACGATGTCTGGCGAAGAGGGTCAGGTCAACGAAGCCTGTAATCGCGCCCGCGCGCGCTTCGGATTACCGCCGCTTTACAAAGATATGCTTTTCCATACAAGCCTTGATGCTGCCACGACCGCGTTATCCGGTGTACAATTGCCGGCTAATTAACACCTGCAATACTCAAGGAGAGTGCATGTCTATCACGGCGAAGTCTGTCTACCGTGACACGGGAAACTTTTTCCGCAATCAGTTCGTAACCTTTTTACTGATCGCGTTGTTATGCGCCTTTATTACGGTGGTGCTGGGTCACGCGTTCTCTCCGAGTGACGAACAGATCGCCAGCCTGAGCCAGGGCGACCATCTTGCAGGTAGCGTGGGGTTGTTTGAGCTGGTGCAAAACATGACGCCAGAGCAGCAGCAAATCCTGCTGCGGGCCTCTGCTGCATCGACCTTCTCTGGACTGATCGGCAATGCCATTCTCGCGGGCGGTGTTCTGCTGATGATCCAGCTGGTTTCTGCAGGCCACCGCGTCAGCGCCTTACGGGCGATCGGTGCCAGCGCGCCGGTATTGCCTAAGCTGTTTATCCTCATCTTTTTAACCACCCTGCTGGTGCAGATGGGGATCATGCTCGTTGTGGTTCCAGGCGTGCTGCTGGCTATCGTCCTCGCGTTCGCTCCGGTGATGGTGGTGCAGGACAAAATGGGGATCTTTACCGCCATGCGCAGCAGCATCAAACTGGCATGGGCCAATATGCGCCTGGTGGCACCGGCCGTAATTAGCTGGCTGCTGGCCAAAACGCTCCTGCTGCTGTTTGCCCCAAACTTTGCAGTCTTAACGCCGAACGTCGGTGCGGTGGTAGCCAACACGCTGAGTAATCTGATTTCAGCGATACTGCTGGTTTATCTGTTCCGCCTGTATATGTTAATTCGTCAGTAATCCTGTGGCCGGGTGCATCACAGCCCCCGGCCACACACAGAAGATGGAATCACAGAATGAAGCAGTTTCTTGATTTTTTACCGCTGGTCGTGTTTTTCGCGTTTTATAAGCTGTATGACATTTATGCAGCCACGATGGCGCTGATCGTTGCTACCGCTATCGTGCTGATCTACAGCTGGGTTCGCTATCGTAAAGTCGAAAAAATGGCTCTGATTACGTTCGCACTGGTGGCCGTGTTCGGTGGGCTGACGCTGTTCTTCCACAATGATGAATTCATTAAATGGAAAGTCACTGTGATTTACGCGCTGTTTGCCGGTGCGTTGCTGATCAGCCAGTGGGTAATGAAAAAGCCACTGATCCAGCGCATGCTGGGTAAAGAGCTAACGCTGCCACAGGAAGTATGGTCCCGTCTGAATATCGCCTGGGCGCTGTTCTTTATTCTTTGCGGCCTGGCGAATATCTACATCGCCTTCTGGCTGCCGCAGAATATCTGGGTCAACTTCAAGGTCTTTGGCCTGACGGCGCTGACGCTCATCTTCACTCTGTTAAGCGGTGTCTATATCTACCGGCACATGCCGCAGGATGATAAACACTGATGAATCCCCGACCAGAACGTGCACAACAGGCGTTCTGGTCTATTCTCTCCTGCCAAAAATCATAGTAGCATCCCGCCTGAAGTCTTCAGTTACGAGTTTAAAACAATGACAACAAATGACGCCCCTCAGGGCGAACTGGTTTTACGCACACTGGCAATGCCTGCGGACACGAATGCCAATGGCGATATTTTTGGCGGCTGGCTGATGTCGCAAATGGATATGGGCGGCGCAATTCTGGCAAAAGAGATCGCGCATGGTCGCGTTGTGACCGTCCGGGTGGATGGGATGACCTTCCTGCGCCCGGTCGCGGTGGGTGATGTGGTCTGCTGCTATGCACGCTGCGTCAAGCGCGGTAACACTTCCATTTCCATTAACATTGAAGTCTGGGTGAAAAAGGTCTCATCTGAACCGATTGGACAGCGTTATAAAGCAACAGAAGCGCTGTTTATTTATGTGGCAGTCGATAGCGAGGGCAAACCCCGCCAGCTGCCTCAGGCCTGATCGTCAGACATAAAAAAGCCTCCTTGCGGAGGCTTTTCTTATTCCATCTGCGCCCCGCCGTTCAGGCGGAAAACAATATTAACGATTAACCCACTGCCTGGTTTGCCTGGCTCATAACGCCATCTGCGCATCGCCGATTTCACTTCACGCTCAAACATATTTGAAGGCTGAGCAGACAAGATTTCCACGTTATCAACACGCCCGTCCGGGGTGACGTCAAATTTGACCCGCACGCGACCTTCAATGCGCAACGCCTGAGCACGAGGAGGATATTGCGGCTGGTTGCGGCTCACGGCGCGCGGGCCAGCGGGCGCGGTTGGCGTCGGTTTTGAGGTCGCGGGCGTGTTATTCATCAACGGACGCGAAGGCGCTGTGTTTTCTACCCTCTGCGTAGCGCGTGGTTCAACCGGACGTTCTTCCCGTTTAGGGCGCTCCTCCACCTTTTTCACCGGTTTTGGTTTCGGCTTAGGCTTCGGTTTGGGTTCTGGCTTATGGATCACCACCGGCGCTTCCTTTGGTGGCTCCGGAACCGGCTCAGGTTCTGGTTCTGGCTCCGGCTCAGCAACCGGCTGCGGCGGTGGTGCAACCTGCGGCGGCTCAAGATCCGCAGGCGAGACCATCGTCACTGAAATGGGCTGCGAAGGCGCTGGCATTTCAATAACCTGATGAACCGAGGTATAGAGCAAACCCGCCACGACAGCACCGTGAATCACGACAGAAAGCAGCGTCGGCCAGGGAAAGCGGCGAGGTAAATCAAGGGTCATCGAAGTCATAATCATCAACGTTAAAAAACCGAACTCTGATTTTAAATGCAAATAGCAATCATATTCAATAAGACACTTTGTTCTGGCGCAATTTAGGCGCGGGAGAGGCCAAAAAAGAGGCATTCAGATCAGGGTATTAACATTGTTTTTATTTTACATTGCAGTCAGTTGTCCTTTCACATAACGTAACTGACACTTTTAATGGTTAAGGAGCTTCACCGTGTTTTACGTGATTTACTCTGAAGATGTCGCTGATTCCCTGGAAAAACGCCAGTCTGTACGCCCTGCCCACCTCGCACGCTTACAGTTGCTGCAGGATGAAGGGCGTCTACTGACTGCAGGCCCTATGCCGGCCGTCGACAGCAACGATCCGGGTGCTGCCGGTTTTTCTGGCTCCACGGTGATTGCCGAGTTTGAATCCCTGGAGGCCGCTCAGGCCTGGGCCGATGCCGATCCGTACGTTGCTGCGGGTGTGTATGCGAAAGTGACGGTTCGACCGTACAAAAAAGTGTTCTGATACCAAAAAGGCTCCCTCAGGAGCCTTTCTTGCAATCAATGCAGCGATGCTAACCGCGCCGCAAACCCGACAAACAACAGTCCTATCAGGCCGTTCCCCAGCTTTGCCAGTTTCTTTTTCGTTTTCAGATAACGTGTGACAAAAGCGCCTGAGAAGATCAGGAAGCTCATATACATAAAGCTTATTAGCTCAAGCGTGGTCGCGAGGATCAGGAAAGAGGTACCGGTATTCTTCGCATTAACATCGATAAACTGAACAAAGAACGAGACGTAGAACAGAATCGCTTTCGGGTTCGTCAGGCTCAATACCAGCGAGCGTTTCATGATCATGCTGGCAGGCTCGGTACCGCTTTCATGTGTATTATTCTGACGGGTAATGACCGACCAGAGCATTTTGCCGCCCAGCCACAGCAGATAAAAAGCACCTAAATAACGTACGATATTAAACAGTACCGGTGTGGTCTGAATTAACGCGGCAACGCCCGCCCAGGCCAGGAACATCAGTACGGCATCGCCGATAAACACGCCGGTGGCGGCGAGATATCCTTTTTTAACGCCGTGACCAATCCCGGTTTTCAGCACAAACAAAGTATTCGGCCCTGGCACCAGTACGATAAAAAATGCGCCGACAACGTATGTCCAGAAATTCAGTACGCCAAACTCCGCAAACACTTCTCCCTCCTTTTGCTCAACACAACAGGAATAGCGCTGCAAAGACGCTATTCCCAACAACCAGACGCCATAAAATCATTGGGCACCTTGCGGTGCCCTGATGGTTCTCAGAAATCCTGGACTGCGAACAGCAACGCATTGCGGTGCCGGGTCATTCCACATTTCCTGATGGCGTGTATACGCATATTGCGGCGGGATTGTGCTTCCAGCCAACGAGCCTTACGACGGTTCACCTGTCGCAACATGCGCCAGCGCCCTACTTCAGTTCTACTGCGCTTCATGTCTACAACTCTTCTTTAAAAGAGAGGCCATTATAAACCCAACCCTGCAGCAAACCAGCGCTTTTACCTGGCGTTTTTATTTGCCAGATGATTCCTGATGCGTACACTCATAACAATACGCTTTCAAAAGGATTTTTTTACCTATGACAACCTTCTACACCGTGGTGAGTTGGCTGGTCATTCTGGGATACTGGCTGTTAATCGCGGGTGTGACATTGCGCATCCTGATGAAGCGCAGAGCCGTACCCTCTGCCATGGCCTGGCTTCTTATAATTTATATCCTGCCGCTGGTAGGAATTATTGCCTATCTCTCTTTCGGTGAACTTCATCTGGGCAAGCGTCGTGCCGAGCGTGCCCGGGCCATGTGGCCTTCCACCGCCAAATGGCTGAGCGATCTAAAAGCCTGTAAACACATCTTCGCAGAAGAAAACAGCAGCGTTGCCTCCTCATTATTTAAACTGTGCGAACTCAGACAAGGTATTGGTGGGGTAAAAGGCAATCAGCTCCAGTTGCTGACCTCTTCTGATGACGTCATGCAGGCCTTGATCCGCGATATTCAACTGGCTCGTCACAATATCGAGATGGTGTTCTATATCTGGCAGCCCGGCGGGATGGCAGACCAGGTGGCGGAATCGCTGATGGCTGCCGCACGTCGTGGCATTCACTGCCGTTTGATGCTCGACTCCGCAGGCAGCGTCGCCTTTTTCCGTAGCCCCTGGGCAGGGATGATGCGTAATGCCGGCATAGAAGTGGTCGAGGCGTTAAAGGTCAATTTACTGCGCGTTTTCCTGCGCCGGATGGATCTTCGCCAGCACCGCAAGATGATCATGATCGACAACTATATTGCCTATACCGGCAGCATGAACATGGTTGACCCCCGCTTCTTCAAGCAGGACTCGGGTGTCGGCCAGTGGATTGACCTGATGGCAAGGATGGAAGGACCGATTGCCACCTCCATGGGGATTGTCTATTCCTGTGACTGGGAGATAGAAACCGGTAAGCGTATTCTCCCGCCGCCACCGGATGGCAATATCATGCCCTTTGAAGAGGCCAGCGGACATACCATCCATACCATTGCCTCCGGGCCGGGTTTCCCGGAGGATTTAATCCATCAGGCGCTACTGACCGCCACTTACGCGGCGCGTGAATATCTGATCATGACCACGCCCTACTTCGTTCCGAGCGATGACCTGCTGCACGCAATCTGCACCGCAGCACAGCGCGGTGTCGATGTCAGCATCATTCTGCCACGCAAAAATGACTCGCTTCTGGTGGGCTGGGCCAGCCGAGCGTTCTTTAGCGAACTGCTTGCCGCCGGTGTAAAAATCTACCAGTTTGAAGGCGGGCTCCTGCATACCAAAAGCGTCCTCGTGGACGGTGAGTTAAGTCTGGTGGGCACGGTAAACCTGGATATGCGCAGCCTGTGGTTAAACTTTGAAATCACGCTGGTCATTGATGATGCCGGATTCGGGGGTGACCTGGCGGCGGTACAGGACGATTATATCTCCCGTTCGCGCCTGCTGGATGCCCGGCTGTGGGTAAAACGTCCGCTGTGGCAGAGAATTGCTGAACGACTGTTTTACTTCTTTAGTCCGTTGCTGTAAAACGTGCCCAACGATGTTTAACAGGTAGTCATCATGGAAATGGATCTGAACAATCGCCTGACCGAAGACGAAACGCTCGAGCAGGCCTATGACATTTTTCTCGAACTGGCGGTTGATAACCTCGATCCCGCAGATGTGATCCTCTTTAATCTGCAGTTCGAAGAGCGCGGCGGTGCGGAGTTATTCGACCCTGCAGAAGACTGGGCTGAGCACGTGGATTACGATCTCAATCCTGACTTCTTTGCCGAAGTGGTGATTGGGCTGGCAGATGAAGATGGTGGCGAAATTAATGACATCTTCGCCCGCGTGCTGCTCTGCCGCGAGAAAGACCATAAGCTGTGCCATATCATCTGGCGCGAATAGTAAAAGGCTGCGGATGCAGCCTTTTTTGTTTAATCCGGTAGCGCACTCCCGCAACGGTTACAGAAGCGGGCGTTAAGCTCATGTTCAGCCTGGTGACAACCCGGACATTTTCGCTGCTGTTTGCGGCTCTGAAATGCGCTGCTCATATGGGTTGTGATAAGACCTGTCGGAATGGCAATCACCGAATACCCAATCAGAATCAGCACCGATGCGACGATACGTCCAAGCGGCGTATGCGGCGTGATATCCCCGTAGCCAACGGTTGTGACGGTGACAATGGCCCAATACACAGAGGCATTCAGCGTTGTGAAGCCATATTTTGGCCCTTCTATCAGGTACATCAACGCACCGAAAACAATCATGACGATCGCGATAAACGAGTAAAACAGAATGAGCTGATGCCGGGCACTGACTATTGCGCTCCAGAAGACCCGCAGAGACGGCATAAAACGCAGCAATTTCAGAATACGTAATACACGAATAACGCGCATCGCCCGCCATGCAAAGACATAGCTCAGGCTAATCTCCGGCCACAACCACATGACATAGAGCGGCAGGACGGTGGCTAAATCGATAAATCCCCAGAAGCTGAAAACATATCTCGCCGGGTTGGGCCAGCAGACGACCCGCAGCAGATATTCGGCAGTAAAGACCAGGGTAATAATCAGTTCGATCCAGACAAAAATATGCCATTCATCATAGGTCAGGTGATACTGCGTCCCGGCTCCCGATTCAAAGAAAATAACTACCACACTGATGAGTGCAAACAGCCCGCAGATCCCTTCGAAGCGGCGTCCGGATATCGTTTTAGGATCGAATAAAAAATGATAAAGCCGCCGACGGGCTGAGGTGAATAGACTCGACACGGTAACCTCGCAAATAAGTATCCTCCGGCATAGCCGGAGGTTTTTCAAATGCGCCTGTAAGGCTCTGTTACCAGCCGCGCCCTAACAGGCGCATC
>NZ_LOMM01000035.1:0-29049 GCF_001605945.1 Enterobacter sp. SENG-6 | reverse complement strand
TACAACTGACGTGACCGGTACCATCGAACTGCCAGAAGGCGTAGAGATGGTAATGCCAGGCGACAACATCAAGATGGTTGTGACGCTGATCCACCCAATCGCGATGGACGACGGTCTGCGTTTCGCAATCCGTGAAGGTGGCCGTACCGTTGGCGCGGGCGTGGTTGCTAAAGTTCTCGGCTAATTGCTGATAACATTTGACGCAATGCGCAATAAAAGGGCATCATTTGATGCCCTTTTTGCACGCTTTCACGCCAGAACCTGGCTCATCAGTGATTATTTTTGTCATAATCATTGCTGAGACAGGCTCTGCAGAGAGCGTATAATTCGAAAAGCGAATTAGCATTTCGATTTGGTTTGCCTCGCGATCGCGGGGTGAAAATGTTTGTAGAATACTTCTGACAGGTTGGTTTATGAGTGCGAATACCGAAGCTCAAGGGAGCGGGCGCGGCCTGGAAGCGATGAAATGGGTAGTGGTAGCCGTTCTGCTGATCGTAGCGATCGTCGGCAACTATCTTTATCGTGACATTATGCTGCCGCTACGCGCGCTTGCAGTGGTAATTCTGATTGCTGCAGCGGGTGGTGTCGCGCTGTTGACGACAAAAGGCAAAGCGACTGTCGCTTTTGCCCGCGAAGCGCGTACCGAAGTCCGTAAGGTAATTTGGCCGACTCGCCAGGAAACATTGCACACCACGCTGATCGTAGCGGCGGTAACCGCTGTAATGTCACTGATCCTGTGGGGACTGGATGGTATTCTGGTTCGCCTGGTATCCTTTATCACTGGCCTGAGGTTCTGAGATGTCTGAAGCCCCTAAAAAGCGCTGGTACGTCGTTCAGGCGTTTTCCGGTTTTGAAGGCCGCGTAGCAACGTCGCTGCGTGAGCATATCAAATTACACAACATGGAAGAGTTATTTGGCGAAGTTATGGTTCCGACCGAAGAAGTGGTCGAGATCCGTGGTGGCCAACGCCGCAAAAGCGAGCGTAAATTCTTCCCGGGTTACGTGCTGGTTCAGATGGTTATGAACGACGCGAGCTGGCACCTTGTGCGCAGCGTACCGCGCGTGATGGGCTTTATCGGCGGCACGTCTGACCGTCCGGCGCCAATCAGCGACAAAGAAGTTGATGCGATTATGAACCGCCTGCAGCAGGTGGGTGATAAGCCGCGTCCGAAAACGCTGTTTGAACCGGGTGAAATGGTTCGTGTTAATGACGGTCCGTTTGCTGACTTTAATGGCGTGGTCGAGGAAGTGGATTACGAGAAATCCCGCCTGAAAGTTTCTGTTTCTATCTTCGGTCGTGCGACCCCGGTAGAACTGGACTTTGCCCAGGTAGAAAAAGCCTAAGCAGCGATCAAAAAAGCGGCGATTTAATCGTTGCACAGGGCGCGAGATTGGAATACAATTTCGCGCCTTTTGTTTTTATGGGCCACGGCCTGTAAAACGATTTTATTCACGGGGAGCCTCGCTGAGGCGCTATCACCCAATCAGAGGATTTTAGAATGGCTAAGAAAGTACAAGCCTACGTCAAGCTGCAGGTTGCAGCTGGTATGGCGAACCCAAGTCCACCAGTTGGTCCAGCTCTGGGTCAGCAGGGTGTGAACATCATGGAATTCTGTAAAGCGTTTAACGCCAAAACTGAATCCCTGGAAAAAGGTCTGCCAATCCCAGTTGTAATCACTGTTTACGCTGACCGTTCTTTCACTTTCGTTACCAAAACCCCTCCTGCAGCAGTTCTGCTGAAGAAAGCGGCTGGTATCAAGTCTGGTTCCGGTAAACCGAACAAAGACAAAGTGGGTAAAATTTCCCGCGCTCAGCTGCAGGAAATCGCGCAGACCAAAGCTGCCGACATGACTGGTGCCGACATTGAAGCGATGACTCGCTCTATCGAAGGTACTGCACGTTCCATGGGCCTGGTAGTGGAGGACTAAGAAATGGCTAAACTGACCAAGCGCATGTCCGTGATCCGTGACAAAGTTGATGCGACCAAACAGTACGACATCAACGAAGCTATCGCTCTGCTGAAAGAACTGGCTACCGCTAAGTTCGTTGAAAGCGTTGACGTTGCTGTTAACCTGGGCATCGATGCTCGTAAATCTGATCAGAACGTTCGTGGTGCAACTGTACTGCCACACGGTACTGGCCGTTCCGTTCGCGTAGCTGTATTTACTCAGGGTGCAAACGCAGAAGCTGCTAAAGCTGCTGGCGCTGAACTGGTAGGTATGGAAGATCTGGCTGACCAGATCAAAAAAGGCGAAATGAACTTTGACGTTGTTATCGCATCTCCAGATGCAATGCGCGTTGTTGGCCAGCTGGGCCAGGTTCTGGGTCCACGCGGCCTGATGCCAAACCCGAAAGTGGGTACTGTAACCCCTAACGTTGCTGAAGCAGTTAAGAACGCTAAAGCAGGTCAGGTTCGTTATCGTAACGACAAAAACGGCATCATCCACACCACCATCGGTAAAGTGGACTTCGACGCTGACAAACTGAAAGAAAACCTGGAAGCTCTGCTGGTTGCGCTGAAAAAAGCAAAACCAACTCAGGCGAAAGGCGTGTACATCAAGAAAGTTAGCATCTCCACCACCATGGGTGCAGGTGTTGCAGTTGACCAGGCTGGCCTGAGCGCTGCTGCAAACTAATGCCTTTACGTGGGCGGTGATTTTGTCTACAATCTTACCCCCACGTTTGCTAACGAAAGTTAGCGGCTAAAAGAATTGTTCGTTGGAGCCTGGCCTAATCCAGGCCTCCGTCGAAGACCGCAGGTGTTTCGCAAGAGACTTAATCCCCTGCGTAGACGGTGACAGAACGCTAAGATTATTTTTGGATATTCTGGCTTGTTTCTGCTCACCGTATTAAGACGCTCTTTCCGTTGGGAAGAGTGAAGTGAGTTCCGGAACATGAGTTCCGGCAAACATCCAGGAGCAAAAGCTAATGGCTTTAAATCTTCAAGACAAACAAGCGATTGTTGCTGAAGTCAGCGAAGTAGCCAAAGGCGCGCTGTCTGCAGTAGTTGCGGATTCCCGTGGCGTAACTGTAGATAAAATGACTGAACTGCGTAAAGCAGGTCGTGAAGCTGGCGTTTACATGCGTGTTGTTCGTAACACCCTGCTGCGCCGTGCTGTTGAAGGTACCTCTTTTGAGTGCCTGAAAGACACGTTTGTTGGTCCGACCCTGATTGCATACTCTATGGAACACCCGGGCGCTGCTGCTCGTCTGTTCAAAGAGTTCGCGAAAGCGAATGCAAAATTTGAGGTCAAAGCCGCTGCCTTTGAAGGTGAGCTGATCCCGGCGTCTCAGATCGACCGCCTGGCAACTCTGCCGACCTACGAAGAAGCAATTGCACGCCTGATGGCAACCATGAAAGAAGCTTCGGCTGGCAAACTGGTTCGTACTCTGGCTGCTGTACGCGATGCGAAAGAAGCTGCTTAATCGCAGTTATCTTTATAAAGCATCTGCTTACGTATAAACTTATTCTGATATTCAGGAACAATTTAAATGTCTATCACTAAAGATCAAATCATTGAAGCAGTATCCGCTATGTCCGTAATGGACGTTGTTGAGCTGATCTCTGCAATGGAAGAAAAATTCGGTGTTTCTGCTGCTGCTGCTGTAGCTGTTGCTGCTGGCCCAGCTGCTGACGCTGCTGAAGAGAAAACTGAATTCGACGTAATTCTGAAAGCTGCTGGCGCGAACAAAGTTGCAGTAATCAAAGCTGTTCGTGGCGCTACCGGTCTGGGTCTGAAAGAAGCTAAAGACCTGGTAGAATCTGCTCCAGCTGCGCTGAAAGAAGGCGTGAGCAAAGACGACGCAGAAGCACTGAAAAAATCTCTGGAAGAAGCTGGCGCTGAAGTTGAAGTTAAATAAGCCAACTTTTCTGGTTGCAGCCTAAGTAATTAGGCTGATGGCTGGTGACTTTTTAGTCACCAGCCTTTTTGCGCTGTAAGGCCTCGGTAGCATTTCACACTGTTTGACTATCGATGTGTCTTTCAATGCTTGTTTCTATCGACGACTTAATATACTGCGACAGGGTGCTCGCTCTGTGTAAATCGCAATGAAATGGTTTAAGCGTGATAGCAACAGGTATTGCGGAAAGTATTCAATTTTCCGGTCCACAAAATGGTGTTGCACAAACTGTCCCTTCGTCGGACAGATGGGTCGACTTGTCAGCGAGCTGAGGAACCCTATGGTTTACTCCTATACCGAGAAAAAACGTATTCGTAAGGATTTTGGTAAACGTCCACAAGTTCTGGACATTCCATATCTCCTTTCTATCCAGCTTGACTCGTTCCAGAAGTTTATCGAGCAAGATCCTGAAGGGCAGTACGGTCTGGAAGCAGCCTTCCGTTCCGTGTTCCCAATTCAGAGCTACAGCGGTAACTCCGAGCTGCAGTACGTCAGCTACCGCCTTGGCGAACCGGTGTTTGACGTTCAGGAATGTCAGATCCGTGGCGTGACCTATTCCGCACCGCTGCGCGTAAAACTGCGTCTGGTGATCTACGAGCGCGAAGCGCCGGAAGGCACTGTTAAAGACATTAAAGAACAAGAAGTCTACATGGGTGAAATTCCACTCATGACAGACAACGGTACTTTCGTTATCAACGGTACTGAGCGTGTTATCGTTTCCCAGCTGCACCGTAGCCCGGGCGTCTTCTTCGACAGCGATAAAGGTAAAACACACTCTTCCGGTAAAGTACTGTATAACGCGCGCATCATTCCTTACCGTGGTTCATGGCTGGACTTCGAGTTCGATCCAAAAGACAACCTGTTTGTCCGTATCGACCGTCGTCGTAAACTGCCTGCAACCATCATTCTGCGCGCACTGAACTATACCACTGAACAGATCCTGGACCTGTTCTTTGAAAAAGTGATCTTTGAAATCCGCGACAACAAGCTGCAGATGGAGCTGGTGCCGGAACGTCTGCGTGGTGAGACCGCGTCGTTCGACATCGAAGCCGACGGCAAAGTGTATGTGGAAAAAGGTCGCCGTATTACCGCGCGCCACATCCGTCAGCTGGAAAAAGATGATATCAAACACATCGAAGTTCCGGTTGAATACATTGCAGGAAAAGTAGCCGCGAAAGATTACGTTGATGAATCAACTGGCGAGCTGATCTGCCCGGCTAACATGGAGCTGAGCCTGGATCTGCTGGCTAAGCTGAGTCAGGCTGGCCACAAACGTATCGAAACGCTGTTCACTAACGATCTGGACCACGGTCCGTACATCTCTGAGACTGTACGCGTCGACCCAACCAACGATCGTCTGAGCGCGCTGGTAGAAATCTACCGCATGATGCGTCCTGGTGAGCCACCAACTCGCGAAGCGGCTGAAAGCCTGTTCGAGAACCTGTTCTTCTCTGAAGACCGCTACGATCTGTCTGCGGTTGGTCGTATGAAGTTCAACCGTTCTCTGCTGCGCGATGAGATCGAAGGTTCCGGTATCCTGAGCAAAGACGACATCATCGAAGTGATGAAGAAGCTCATCGATATCCGTAACGGTAAAGGCGAAGTGGACGACATCGACCACCTCGGCAACCGTCGTATCCGTTCCGTAGGCGAAATGGCGGAAAACCAGTTCCGCGTTGGCCTGGTGCGTGTAGAGCGTGCGGTGAAAGAGCGTCTGTCTTTGGGCGATCTGGATACCCTGATGCCTCAGGATATGATCAACGCCAAGCCGATTTCTGCAGCCGTGAAAGAGTTCTTCGGTTCCAGCCAGCTGTCTCAGTTTATGGACCAGAACAACCCGCTGTCTGAGATTACGCACAAACGCCGTATCTCTGCACTCGGTCCAGGCGGTCTGACCCGTGAACGCGCAGGCTTCGAAGTTCGAGACGTACACCCGACTCACTACGGTCGCGTATGTCCAATCGAAACGCCTGAAGGTCCAAACATCGGTCTGATCAACTCCCTGTCCGTGTACGCACAGACAAACGAATACGGTTTCCTTGAGACCCCGTACCGTAAAGTGACTGACGGTGTTGTTACCGACGAAATTCATTACCTGTCTGCTATTGAAGAAGGCAACTACGTTATCGCTCAGGCGAACTCCAACCTGGATGACGAAGGCCACTTTGTAGAAGATCTGGTTACCTGCCGTAGCAAAGGCGAATCCAGCTTGTTCAGCCGCGACCAGGTTGACTACATGGACGTATCCACCCAGCAGGTGGTATCCGTCGGTGCGTCCCTGATCCCGTTCCTGGAACACGATGACGCCAACCGTGCATTGATGGGTGCGAACATGCAACGTCAGGCCGTTCCAACTCTGCGTGCTGATAAGCCGCTGGTTGGTACCGGTATGGAACGTGCTGTTGCCGTTGACTCCGGTGTTACTGCAGTGGCTAAGCGTGGCGGTACCGTTCAGTACGTTGACGCATCCCGTATCGTTATCAAAGTTAACGAAGACGAGATGTATCCGGGCGAAGCGGGTATCGACATCTACAACCTGACCAAATACACCCGTTCTAACCAGAACACCTGTATCAACCAGATGCCTTGCGTATCTCTGGGTGAGCCAGTTGAGCGCGGCGACGTGCTGGCAGACGGTCCGTCCACCGACCTCGGTGAACTGGCGCTCGGTCAGAACATGCGCGTAGCGTTCATGCCGTGGAACGGTTACAACTTCGAAGACTCCATCCTCGTCTCCGAGCGTGTGGTGCAGGAAGATCGTTTCACCACCATCCACATTCAGGAACTGGCCTGTGTGTCCCGTGACACCAAGCTGGGGCCAGAAGAGATCACCGCTGACATCCCTAACGTGGGTGAAGCTGCGCTCTCTAAACTGGATGAATCCGGTATCGTTTACATCGGTGCGGAAGTGACCGGCGGCGACATTCTGGTTGGTAAGGTAACGCCGAAAGGTGAAACCCAGCTGACGCCAGAAGAGAAACTGCTGCGTGCAATCTTCGGTGAGAAAGCGTCTGACGTTAAAGATTCTTCTCTGCGCGTACCAAACGGTGTTTCCGGTACGGTTATCGACGTTCAGGTCTTCACCCGTGACGGCGTTGAGAAAGATAAACGTGCGCTGGAAATCGAAGAGATGCAGCTCAAACAGGCTAAGAAAGACCTGTCTGAAGAACTGCAGATCCTCGAAGCGGGTCTGTTCAGCCGTATCTATGCGGTGCTGGTTGCCGGTGGCGTTGAAGCTGAGAAGCTCGACAAACTGCCACGCGATCGCTGGCTGGAACTGGGCCTGACCGACGAAGAGAAACAAAATCAGCTGGAACAGCTGGCTGAGCAGTATGACGAACTGAAACACGAGTTCGAGAAAAAACTCGAAGCGAAACGCCGCAAAATCACTCAGGGCGACGATCTGGCACCAGGCGTGCTGAAGATTGTTAAGGTGTATCTGGCTGTTAAACGTCAGATCCAGCCTGGTGATAAGATGGCAGGTCGTCACGGTAACAAGGGTGTTATCTCTAAGATCAACCCGATCGAAGATATGCCGCACGATGCTAACGGTACGCCGGTAGATATCGTACTGAACCCGCTGGGCGTACCGTCTCGTATGAACATCGGTCAGATTCTGGAAACCCACCTGGGTATGGCTGCGAAAGGTATCGGCGACAAGATTAACGCCATGCTGAAACAGCAGCAGGAAGTCGCGAAACTGCGCGAATTCATCCAGCGTGCCTACGATCTGGGTACCGATGTGCGTCAGAAAGTCGACCTGAACACCTTCAGCGATGAAGAAGTGCTGCGTCTGGCAGAGAACCTGCGCAAAGGTATGCCAATTGCAACGCCGGTATTCGACGGTGCAAAAGAAGCTGAAATTAAAGAGCTGCTGCAACTGGGTGGTCTGCCAACGTCTGGTCAGATTACGCTGTTTGACGGCCGTACCGGTGAACAGTTCGAGCGTCCGGTAACCGTAGGTTACATGTACATGCTGAAACTGAACCACCTGGTCGACGACAAGATGCACGCTCGTTCTACCGGTTCTTACAGCCTGGTTACTCAGCAGCCGCTGGGTGGTAAGGCACAGTTCGGTGGTCAGCGCTTCGGGGAGATGGAAGTGTGGGCGCTGGAAGCATACGGCGCAGCATACACCCTGCAGGAAATGCTCACCGTTAAGTCTGATGACGTGAACGGTCGTACCAAGATGTATAAGAACATCGTGGACGGCAACCATCAGATGGAACCGGGCATGCCAGAGTCCTTCAACGTACTGTTGAAAGAGATTCGTTCGCTGGGTATCAACATCGAACTGGAAGACGAGTAATTCTCGCTCAAACAGGTCACTGCTGTCGGGTTAACGCCCGACAGCAGAGTGTGCTAACTCCGACGGGAGCAAATCCGTGAAAGACTTATTAAAGTTTCTGAAAGCGCAAACTAAAACCGAAGAGTTTGATGCGATCAAAATTGCTCTGGCTTCGCCAGACATGATCCGTTCATGGTCTTTCGGTGAAGTTAAAAAGCCGGAAACCATCAACTACCGTACGTTCAAACCTGAGCGTGACGGCCTTTTCTGTGCACGTATTTTCGGGCCAGTAAAAGATTACGAGTGCCTGTGCGGTAAGTACAAGCGCCTGAAACACCGTGGTGTGATCTGTGAGAAGTGCGGCGTTGAAGTGACCCAGACCAAAGTGCGCCGTGAGCGCATGGGCCACATCGAGCTGGCGTCTCCGACTGCTCACATCTGGTTCCTGAAATCTCTGCCGTCCCGTATCGGCCTGCTGCTGGATATGCCGCTGCGCGATATCGAACGTGTTCTGTACTTCGAATCTTATGTGGTTATCGAAGGCGGGATGACGAACCTGGAACGTCACCAGATCCTGACTGAAGAGCAGTATCTGGACGCGCTGGAAGAGTTCGGTGACGAATTCGACGCGAAGATGGGTGCGGAAGCTATTCAGGCCCTGCTGAAGAGCATGGATCTGGAGCAAGAGTGCGAGCAGCTGCGTGAAGAGCTGAACGAAACCAACTCCGAAACCAAGCGTAAAAAGCTGACCAAGCGTATCAAACTGCTGGAAGCGTTCGTTCAGTCTGGTAACAAGCCAGAGTGGATGATCCTGACCGTTCTGCCGGTTCTGCCGCCAGATCTGCGTCCGCTGGTTCCGCTGGATGGTGGTCGTTTCGCAACGTCCGATCTGAACGATCTGTATCGTCGCGTGATCAACCGTAACAACCGTCTGAAACGTCTGCTGGATCTGGCTGCGCCGGACATTATCGTACGCAACGAAAAACGTATGCTGCAGGAAGCGGTAGATGCCCTGCTGGATAACGGTCGTCGCGGTCGTGCGATCACCGGTTCTAACAAACGTCCTCTGAAATCTTTGGCCGACATGATCAAAGGTAAACAGGGTCGTTTCCGTCAGAACCTGCTCGGTAAGCGTGTTGACTACTCCGGTCGTTCTGTAATCACCGTAGGTCCATACCTGCGTCTGCATCAGTGCGGTCTGCCGAAGAAAATGGCACTGGAGCTGTTCAAACCATTCATCTACGGCAAACTGGAACTGCGAGGACTCGCCACCACCATCAAAGCCGCTAAGAAAATGGTTGAGCGTGAAGAAGCTGTCGTTTGGGATATCCTGGACGAAGTGATCCGCGAACACCCGGTACTGCTGAACCGTGCACCAACTCTGCACCGTCTGGGTATTCAGGCATTTGAGCCAGTCCTGATCGAAGGTAAAGCTATTCAGCTGCATCCACTGGTTTGTGCGGCGTATAACGCCGACTTCGATGGTGACCAGATGGCTGTTCACGTACCGCTGACGCTGGAAGCCCAGCTCGAAGCGCGTGCGCTGATGATGTCTACCAACAACATCCTGTCTCCAGCGAACGGCGAGCCAATCATCGTTCCTTCTCAGGACGTTGTATTGGGTCTGTACTACATGACCCGTGACTGTGTTAACGCTAAAGGCGAAGGCATGGTGCTGACTGGCCCGAAAGAAGCTGAGCGTATTTATCGCGCTGGCCTGGCCTCTCTGCATGCGCGCGTTAAAGTGCGTATCACTGAATACGAAAAAGATGCTAACGGCGAATTCGTTGCGAAAACCAGCCTGAAAGACACGACTATCGGCCGTGCCATTCTGTGGATGATCGTACCGAAAGGTCTGCCTTTCTCCATCGTCAACCAGGCGCTGGGTAAGAAAGCGATCTCCAAAATGCTGAACACCTGTTACCGCATTCTGGGTCTGAAGCCGACTGTTATCTTCGCTGACCAGACAATGTACACCGGCTTTGCTTATGCAGCGCGTTCAGGTGCATCTGTTGGTATCGATGACATGGTCATCCCAGAGAAGAAACACGAGATCATCTCTGAAGCAGAAGCTGAAGTTGCGGAAATCCAGGAGCAGTTCCAGTCTGGTCTGGTAACCGCGGGCGAACGCTACAACAAAGTTATCGATATCTGGGCTGCGGCGAACGATCGTGTATCCAAAGCGATGATGGATAACCTGCAAACCGAAACCGTGATTAACCGTGACGGCGTAGAAGAGCAGCAGGTTTCCTTCAACAGCATTTACATGATGGCCGACTCCGGTGCGCGTGGTTCTGCAGCACAGATTCGTCAGCTGGCAGGTATGCGTGGTCTGATGGCGAAGCCAGATGGCTCCATCATTGAAACGCCAATCACCGCGAACTTCCGTGAAGGTCTGAACGTACTCCAGTACTTCATCTCCACGCACGGTGCACGTAAAGGTCTGGCGGATACCGCACTGAAAACAGCGAACTCCGGTTATCTGACGCGTCGTCTGGTTGACGTTGCGCAGGATCTGGTGGTGACCGAAGACGATTGTGGCACCCTTGAAGGTATCACCATGACCCCGGTTATCGAGGGTGGTGATGTTAAAGAGCCACTGCGCGATCGCGTACTGGGTCGTGTTACCGCGGAAGACATTCTGAAGCCGGGTACCGCAGACATTCTGGTTCCACGCAACACGCTGCTGCACGAACAGTGGTGTGACCTGCTGGAAGCGAACTCTGTTGACTCCGTGAAAGTGCGTTCCGTTGTATCCTGTGACACCGACTTTGGTGTATGTGCGCACTGCTACGGTCGTGACCTGGCACGTGGCCACATCATCAACAAAGGTGAAGCCATCGGCGTTATCGCGGCACAGTCCATCGGTGAGCCGGGTACACAGCTGACGATGCGTACGTTCCACATCGGTGGTGCGGCATCTCGTGCGGCTGCTGAATCCAGCATCCAGGTGAAAAACAAAGGTAGCATCAAGCTCAGCAACGCGAAATCGGTTGTGAACTCCAGCGGTAAACTGGTTATCACTTCTCGTAACACCGAACTGAAGCTGATCGACGAATTCGGTCGTACCAAAGAGAGCTATAAAGTGCCTTACGGTGCTGTTATGGCGAAAGGTGATGGCGAGCAGGTTGCCGGCGGTGAAACCGTTGCAAACTGGGATCCACACACCATGCCAGTTATCACCGAAGTGAGTGGTTTCATCCGCTTCACTGACATGATCGACGGCCAGACCATTACTCGTCAGACTGACGAGCTGACCGGTCTGTCTTCTCTGGTAGTTCTGGATTCTGCTGAACGTACTACCGGCGGTAAAGATCTGCGTCCTGCACTGAAAATCGTTGATGCTCAGGGTAACGACGTTCTGATCCCAGGTACCGATATGCCTGCGCAGTACTTCCTGCCTGGTAAAGCGATTGTACAGCTGGAAGATGGCGTACAGATCAGCTCTGGTGACACCCTGGCGCGTATTCCTCAGGAATCCGGCGGTACCAAGGACATCACCGGTGGTCTGCCACGCGTTGCGGACCTGTTCGAAGCACGTCGTCCGAAAGAGCCGGCAATCCTGGCTGAAATCAGCGGTATCATCTCCTTCGGTAAAGAGACCAAAGGTAAACGCCGTCTGGTTATCACCCCGGTAGATGGCAGCGAGCCGTACGAAGAGATGATTCCTAAGTGGCGTCAGCTCAACGTGTTCGAAGGTGAACGCGTAGAACGTGGTGACGTGGTTTCCGACGGTCCAGAAGCGCCGCACGACATCCTGCGTCTGCGTGGTGTGCATGCTGTTACGCGTTATATTGTTAACGAAGTACAGGACGTATACCGTCTGCAGGGCGTTAAGATTAACGATAAACATATCGAAGTTATCGTTCGTCAGATGCTGCGTAAAGCGACCATCGAGAACGCGGGCAGCTCCGAGTTCCTGGAAGGCGAGCAGGTTGAGTACTCACGCGTCAAGATCGCTAACCGCGAACTGGAAGCGAACGGCAAAATCGGTGCGACCTTCTCGCGCGATCTGCTGGGTATCACCAAAGCGTCTCTGGCAACCGAGTCCTTCATCTCTGCAGCATCGTTCCAGGAAACCACTCGTGTCCTGACCGAAGCCGCTGTTGCAGGTAAACGTGATGAACTGCGCGGTCTGAAAGAGAACGTTATCGTGGGTCGTCTGATCCCGGCGGGTACCGGTTATGCGTACCATCAGGATCGTATGCGTCGTCGTGCTGCAGGCGAACTGCCAGCTGCACCGCAGGTGACTGCTGAAGATGCATCCGCGAGCCTGGCAGAGCTGCTGAACGCAGGTCTGGGCGGTTCCGACAACGAGTAATCATTGATGCCGTAAATAAAAAACCCGCCTCGGCGGGTTTTTTTACAGCTGTAGCTTTTAATTTAGCAACGGGATGCGTCGATAAAGCTCAATCATATCGCCCGCCAGATCCTGGATGACCATCGCGTTCATCAGGTGATCCTGAGAATGGACGGTAATCAGGTTAACCGGAAGCTTCCCGGTGCCTTCATCAAGACCAATAAGCTGTGTCTGGATGGTGTGCGCATGCTTCACATACTCGCGCGACTCTTCCATCGCCTTTTCGGCCCCGTCAAAGTCACCTTTACGCGCCATCTGTAATGCCGTCAGGGCAGCACTGCGCGCCGCACCCGCGTTGACCAGCAGTTCCATGATTGTCGTTTCTAAGTCTTCCATTATGACTCCAGCAGTTTGAGCGCTTTTTCCAGTACGGCATCACCTTTCATCATGCCGTAATCCATCATGTCGATCACCGCGACCTTTTTACCCAGCGGCTCGGCCTGGGCCTGAAGTTTCGCCTGCTCGTATTTAACCTGTGGCCCCAGTAATACGATGTCGGCCGTCGCGATGTTGTCTTTAAATTCCGCGACCGGAACGGCTTTAATGGTGACTTCAACCCCTTTTTTCTGCGCGGCGTCTTTCATACGTTGAACCAGCATGCTCGTTGACATTCCCGCTGCACAGCATAAAACGATGTTCTTCATAATCAGCCTCGATCTACATGTGTTTATTGATAATTATCCCGTGCAGACTGCTTCAACAACCGCTTTACCGTGATTGTGTGTCAGGCATCACAAAGAAATCGGCATTTTTCTGAAACCGGTTACAATTTTGCGCCGGGCAGCGAAAATCAGCCGACGGACGTTCGAATAATGCGGTTTTTTCCCTGTTGTTTCGCGCTGTAGAGGGCGTTATCTACGCTCCCCACCAGTTCTTCCAGCGGTTCGAAATGCCATTCTCCCAGACCGGCAGTGAACGTTACCCGCAGGTTTTCTTCCCGCCAGACGCGTTTTTCAACGGCGGTACGCCACGCGTCCAGTAACGAGAATGCGGTAGCGATCTGGTCAGCCTGGAAAATCACTGCGAACTCTTCTCCACCGTAGCGGTAAACCGAGATGTTATGCGGCTGCATTATCTGGATCCCTTCACGCGCCACGTTACGCAGGACAATATCACCGCTCAGGTGACCCCAGGTGTCGTTAATCGATTTAAAGTTGTCGATGTCAATCAGCGCCAGGGCGAAAGGCTGGTGGGCACTGAGTAGCTCATCTACATCGCTATCAAATGCCCGGCGGTTTTTGCAGCCGGTGAGTGCATCATGGGTGGCCTGGCGCACATAGGCCATCTCACGCGCTTTATTGGACTGGATGGTATGGCTGAGCATCGCTTCCAGACGCGGAGCCTGGTTGACGTCGCCAGTTTTGATGGCGTTGATAATCGTCATCAGCACGGTACGCGACTCATGGCGCAGGTACAGACCGAAGAGGATGATAATGATGGCCGCCAGCGCAAAACCCCAGCCGACGATAGTGGTCTCATGGCGGGTAATGTCGGTGAGCGTTGCGCCCGAAACCCGGTAGATGACAAACCAGTCCGGGTTGGTGAAGGAGTAGTAGTAATACCAGGCTTTGGTTTTCTTATCATACAGATGGCCTTCGCCGCTGGTCATTTTGTCCATCAGCGCTTCGCTCACGTATTGCTTGAAGAGCGCGCCCGGATCAGGGTGAAGCACCACGGCACCGTCGCGTTCGACAACAAAGAATTCCCCTTGTACAGGCGCTACCATCTGACGAAGGGTAAACCCCATGGAGGTCAAATCGAGATGAAATGCTATTGTACCCTTGAGCCGTCCTTCCGGCGAAATCAACGGCTTATAAAGAGTGACCGTGGGATGCCCGGTAAAATAGTCCATATAGGGGCGGGTATAGTGGCTGAAGATGCTGGCTTCCGCCTGGGCGATGAACCATGGACGCGTCCGGGGATCGAAGGTTTTGCTCTTTTCCGTGGGAAGTACCTCCGGCGCGCGCAGATAACGGCCCTGGGTGTCTGTCAGAGAAATGGAAGAGACGGTCGGCATCAGGTTCTGTAGATGCATCAACATCTGTAAACCCTGCGACGGATTGACGTTCAGCATCTCGTTCAGCGTGTCGTTGCGTGAAAAATAGAGCGCCGAACGCCCAAGGATATAGTCGTTTTCACGCAGGATAGATTCGGTGTAGTTCACCGCCAGGTTGTGGGTGAAGTTACCATTAATCTTATGATAATCCTCAAGAAAATCTTTTTGTTGTGAAAGGGTAACCACGATCGCGATCAGCGCAAAACTGCACAGGATCCCCGCAAAGCTGAGCATAATGGGTCGGGTAAAAGAGAGCTTTCTGCTGTGAAGTGCCATGAGTTGTACATCAATCCTGATGGTGAGTTTTTCGTCTGCCGATATCCTCTCAGCATAGTCGCTGTCCTGCGGTTAGCTGTGAATTATACGGAACACAGTTTCAGATGAGATGATTTATCTTAAGAACCATTAAGAAAATACTCATTCACTGGCGGGCGGCGTGTGCAATGAATCAGAGGCAGGGCGAAACGAGGAAGAAGCTTTTCGCCCTGGTCAGCTTCCGTTGCTGACGGCATGACAATAAAAAACCGGACGATAGATGACAATCGTCCGGTTGTGACTCTCCAGAGCGCCTCGACAATTTTTTACCGGCTTGCAGCGCGTTTCAACGCATTTGCGAGGCTCTTCCCAGCCAACTATCCCAGTCTTTCCAGACCGGTTGTAACCCCTGCGCGGTCAGGGCGGCGGCAACTGCTTCTGGCCGTCGACTATCATGTGGCGCAAATTGTTCCAGCTCCGGATGGTCATCGGCATAGCCCCCTGGCTGCGTTTTGGAGAACGCACTGACGTTGTTAATCGCAAGCGGGATCACGCGGTCACGAAACGCAGGAGATTCACGCGTCGAGAGGGATAGTTCAACCTCCGGGGCAAGCAGGCGAAACGCACAGATGGCCTGGACCAGCTGACGTTCGTCCATTACCGAGGCGGGTTCAACACCTCCCGTACACGGCCGCAAGCGTGGGAAAGAGATGGAGTAACGGCTTTGCCAGTAGTGCTGCTGCAGCCATAGCAGGTGTTCCGCTACCATGTAGCAATCCACTCGCCAGCTATCCGACAGCCCAATCAGCGCGCCCAGACCGATTTTGTCGATCCCGGCCCGGCCCAGCCTGTCCGGGGTCTCCAGCCGGAAGAAGAAATCCTGTTTCTTTCCCTTCAGGTGATGCCGGGCATACGTCGCCTCGTGGTAGGTTTCCTGATACACCATCACTCCGTCCAGCCCGAGGGTTTTAAGCTCCGCGTATTCCTCCTGCGACAGGGGCTGAACCTCCATCTGTAGCGACGCGAACTGACGGCGAATGGCCGGAAGGTGCTGTCGAAAATAGTCCATCCCGACTTTGCTCTGGTGTTCGCCCGTGACCAGCAGGAGATGCTCAAAACCCATTTCACGGATGGCTGCACACTCACGGGCGATTTCGCTCTCATTGAGTGTTTTCCGCTTGATGCGGTTGCTCATGGAGAAGCCGCAGTAGGTGCAGTCATTCGCGCACAGGTTAGAGAGGTAGAGCGGTACGTAAAAGCTCACCGTGTTGCCAAAACGCTGGCGGGTGAGCCTCTGAGCGCGCTGGGCCATCGGCTCAAGAAAGGTGCTCGCCGCCGGAGAGAGCAGGGCCATCATATCGTCGCGGGACAGATGACGGGCTTGTAAGGCGCGCTCCACGTCAGCCTGCGTTTTACTGTTGATACGCAGGGCAATATCGTCCCAGTTAAGCTGCCGCCAGCGGTCGGTAAAGGTGGTCATGAGAGCGCCTCCAGAAAGCCGGTCAACGGGCTGGTGGCCTGTGCCTGAAAACTGCGCGTTCCCGGGCCAGACTCTCGTGCCAGCAAGCCAGCCTCCACGGCCATGCGGAACGCACGGGCCATCCTGATGGGGTCGTCGGCGACCGCAATGGCTGTGTTCACCAGCACGGCACTTGCTCCCATCTCCAGCGCCTGGGCGGCATGGCTGGGCACGCCAATGCCTGCATCCACCACCACCGGCACGGTGGCTTGCTCAATGATGATCTCCAGCATGGCGCGGGTCTCCAGACCCTGATTAGAACCAATTGGGGCACCCAGCGGCATGACGGCAGCGCAGCCGACCTCTTCCAGCCGTTTACACAGCACGGGATCGGCCCCGCAGTAGGGCAGAACGGTAAAGCCTTGCTGCACCAGCTTTTCGGCCGCTTTTAACGTTTCGATGGGGTCGGGCAACAGCCAGCGCGCATCCGGATGTATTTCCAGTTTCAGCCAGTGGGTACCCAGCGCTTCACGGGCCAGCTGAGCCGCAAAAATCGCCTCTTCAGCCGTTTTCGCACCGGAGGTATTGGGCAGCAGGGTAACGCCAGCATCCAGCAACGGTGCCAGAATGGCGTCGCTGTGATGGCGCAGATCGACGCGCTTGAGCGCCAGCGTCACCAGCTGGCTGCCGCTTTCACGGATGGCATCCACCATCAGCTGCGGCGAGGCGAATTTTCCGGTCCCGGTAAACAGATGTGAATCAAAGACTTTATCAGCAATACGTAACATCTCAGCCCCCGGCGATAACCTGAAACAGCAGGATCTGGTCGCCTTCGCTCACCTGCTGATGTTCCCACTGCTCACGCGGCAGGATCTGTTGATTAAGCGCCAGCGCCGTTCCCGGCTTGAGCTGGCGCAGCTTCTCGAGCAGCGCGGCAACGGTGAGACCGTCATCGCATTTCATCGGCTCATCATTAAACAGAATGCGCATTGCGGCCTCCGCACACCGGACAGTGGCTGGCGCGGTGCAGTGCCAGATGACGCCAGCCGCTGGAGCGGGCATCAAACAGCCGCAGCGTATTGCGCTCTGTTTCCATACCACTGAGCAATTTGATGGCTTCCAGCGCCTGCAGGGTCCCCATCACGCCCACCACCGGGCCCAGTATGCCCGCGGTGCGGCAGTTGCGCTCCGGCTCGGCATCATCCGGCCACAGGCAGCGATAACAGCCCTGCGCCCAGGGCGGGGTCAGCACCATCATCTGCCCGCCGAAACCGACCGCACTGGCGGTGATAAGTGGCGTATTCTGTGCCACGCAGGCGGCGTTAATGGCCTGGCGGGTCGCCATATTGTCGGTGCAGTCCAGCACCGCATCAGCAAGGGCGACTTCGCGCTGCAGAGTGTCGCCGTGGAGTCGCTCCTGATGTGCGATGAGCGTGATGTCCGGGTTCAACTGCTTCAGCCTTTTGCGGGTGATTTGCGCTTTGGGCTGGTTAACATCCTCCGTGGTGAAGAGGATTTGTCGCTGCAGGTTACTGATATGAACCTCGTCGTCATCGGCCAGAACCAGCGTGCCCACGCCCGCGCCTGCCAGATAGAGCGCGGCAGGAGCGCCTAATCCGCCCAGACCAACAATCAGGACCCGGCTGGCGAGCAGCTTTTGCTGCCCGTCAATGGCGATATCCTCCAGCAGGATCTGGCGGCTGTAGCGCATAAAATCACGATCATTCATCGCCTGCTCCTGCCAGCTTTAACAGCTGTGCGGTGGCGGCCTGCCAGTCTGCCGCCTGGGTAATGGCGCTGACGACAGCGATACTGCCGACACCGGTATTCAGCACGGCAGGAGCGCGTTCCAGGCTGATCCCACCGATCGCGACGGTAGGGTAATCGGCAAGGCGTTTAACGTGTGCCGCCAGCTGCGTCAGCCCCTGTGGGGCAGAGGGCATCTGTTTGGTCTGCGTCGGAAAAACATGGCCAAGTGCGATGTACGAAGGGCGAGCCGCCAGCGCCACGTCGATCTCCATGTCGTCGTGTGTTGACACCCCCAGTCTTAATCCAGCGTCCCGGATAGCGCTCAGGTCCGTTGTTTCCAGGTCCTCCTGACCCAGATGCACACCGTACGCCTGGTGCTTAACGGCCAGTCGCCAGTAGTCGTTGATAAACAGGCGCGCGTCGTAGCGACGCCCCAGTGCGATGGCGGCGACCACATCGGCCTCCACCTCGTCATCACGTTTATCCTTAATGCGCAGCTGGATTGTGCGAACGCCGCACGCCAGCAGGCGTTCGATCCACGCCACGCTGTCCACCACAGGATAGAGCCCTAAACGGAAGGGAACGGAAGGGAAATCAGGCTGATACATTACGCCTCCTCTTTTTTGAGGTAGATTTCGCCGCCCTTCGCGCGGAAGGTTTCTGACATATCCGCCATACCCACTTCAATGGTTTGCGCGGCGGCGTAGTCACGGACTTCCTGGCTGATTTTCATCGAGCAGAATTTTGGCCCGCACATGGAGCAGAAGTGCGCCACTTTGCCCGACTCCTGCGGCAGGGTTTCATCGTGATACGCGCGGGCAGTGAAAGGATCGAGCGCCAGGTTGAACTGGTCTTCCCAGCGGAATTCAAAGCGCGCCTTCGACATGGCGTTGTCGCGGATTTGCGCGCCAGGGTGGCCTTTGGCCAGATCCGCGGCGTGGGCGGCGATTTTGTAGGTGATCAGCCCCTGCTTCACATCCTCTTTGTTGGGCAGGCCGAGGTGCTCTTTCGGCGTCACATAGCAGAGCATGGCGCAGCCGAACCAGCCGATCATCGCCGCACCAATCCCGGAGGTGAAGTGGTCATAGCCCGGAGCGATATCCGTGGTCAACGGCCCCAGGGTATAGAATGGCGCTTCGTGGCAGTGCTCCAGCTCTTCGGTCATGTTGCGGCGGATCATCTGCATTGGCACGTGTCCCGGGCCTTCAATCATCACCTGCACGTCATACTCCCAGGCGATTTTGGTCAGCTCACCCAGGGTATGCAGTTCGGCAAACTGCGCTTCGTCATTGGCATCACGAATGGAGCCCGGACGCAGGCCGTCGCCCAGCGACAGGGAGACATCGTACGCGGCACAGATTTCACAGATCTCGCGGAAGTGTTCGTAGAGGAAGTTTTCCTTATGGTGCGACAGGCACCATTTGGCCATGATAGAGCCGCCGCGCGAGACAATACCGGTCAGACGCTTCGCCGTCATCGGCACGTAGCGCAGCAGCACGCCCGCGTGAATGGTGAAGTAGTCGACTCCCTGTTCAGCCTGCTCCAGCAGCGTGTCGCGGAAGGCTTCCCAGGTGAGGTCTTCGGCAATACCGTTCACCTTCTCCAGTGCCTGATAAACGGGCACCGTTCCGATAGGCACCGGGCTATTGCGCAGGATCCACTCGCGGGTTTCGTGGATGTAACGCCCGGTGGAGAGATCCATCACCGTGTCCGCGCCCCAGCGTGTCGACCAGACCAGTTTTTCCACCTCTTCTTCGATGGAGGAGGTCACGGCCGAGTTGCCGATATTGGCGTTGACCTTCACCAGGAAGTTGCGGCCAATGATCATTGGTTCAGATTCCGGGTGATTGATGTTGGCAGGGATAATCGCGCGGCCAGCGGCCACTTCATCACGCACAAACTCCGGCGTGATGTTTTCCGGCAGACGTGCCCCGAAGCCTTCTCCCGGATGCTGGTGGCGTAACACCTCGCTGCGGATACGCTCGCGACCCATGTTTTCACGAATGGCGATAAACTCCATCTCCGGCGTAACGATGCCCTGGCGGGCATAGTGCAGCTGGGTAACGCATTTACCCGCTTTCGCGCGTTTCGGCGTCAGCAACCCGGTGAAGCGCAGCTCATCAAGACCATCGTCGGCCAGACGCGCTTTGGTGTACGCCGAGCTGCGGTCAGAGAGCTCTTCGCAGTCGTTACGCGCGTCAATCCACGGCTGGCGCAATTTCACCAGACCCTGCTGAACGTTAATGGCAACCGCAGGATCGCCGTACGGACCGGAAGTGTCATACACCGGAACGGCTTCGTTATCTTCATACTGCGGGTGCGCTTTGCTGCCACCGATAAGGGTCGGGCTAAGCTGGATTTCACGCATTGGCACGCGGATATCCGCCTGTGAACCGGTGATGTAAATGCGTTTTGAGTTCGGGAAAGCGGTGCCTTCCAGAGTGTCGATGAAGTGTTGGGCTTGTGCGCGCTGTTCGCGGCGGGTCAGTTTTGTTGTAGACATAGCTCATTCCAAAAGTGAAGGACATGGCTTGTCAGACGACGGATGAAGCAAGAGAGGATCGCCCTGGGGGCGATACAACAGCAGTGTGACTCTTGTTCCCTTCGCAGGTATTAGCCTGATCAGGTTCCGCGGATCCCGAATTAACGGTCTCAGCCCGTGCTTGCACACTGGGCACTCCGACAAGAAAAATCCCCCTCCGCAGAGGGGCGAATGGTTGTAAATTACTCGTTAACGATTAAGAACTCAAGCAGGTCGCGCGACGTTATCTTCGTGGCTCACATCCAGGCCGTGATCCAGGGCGAGGGCGATCAGCTTATCTTCCAGCGTGAATCGCTCTTCCAGCGCTTCGCCGAGGTCGGAAAGCGCCTGCTGAAACTCAAGATAGTTATCGTGATCGATAGCGTTCTCAAGCGTGGAATCGTAGTAATCCATGATCTGCTGGGTGTTAGCTTCCAGCAGCGGATAGAGTTTGCTGGCCGCTAAATACGGTGTAGTCCCTTCCATTTCGCGGATAATGCGTTCATAAATATTGAAATGGCCGTCGGACAGATAGTCGACCAGGCTCTGACAAAAATCATCCAGCGCTTTTTCATTCAACCGCATAAACGATTCTTTGCCAGGCTTAATACCGACCAGATTGTAATAAGCCACGAGTAGATGCTTGCGCACATGTAGCCAGCGATCCACCAGTTTGTTACTTCCTCTAACGCGCTCAGTCAGGCTCTCTAGCTGGTTTAACATGGTTGACTCCGCAAGGTTGAGAATTGAATCTGCTTATCCAAAATGTAACCACAATGCTAACAACATGTCAGTGAAGCGAAGGTAGTGCAATAGATATGGATCGTATTATTGAAAAATCAGATCTGGGTTGGTGGATCGTCAGTCACGAACAAAAATTATGGTTGCCTGCCGGGGAAATACCCTATGGCGCAGCAGAAAAATTTGATCTTGTCGGCCTGCCCGCGCTGAAGATCGGGGAATGGCAGGGTGAACCCGTGTGGTTGATCCAACAGCCACGCCGCAATGACATGGGATCGGTTCGTCAGGTGCTGGATCAGGATGTGGGTTTGTTCCAGCTGGCGGGCCGGGGTGTGCAGCTGGCTGAGTTTTACCGTTCGCATAAGTACTGCGGCTACTGTGGTCACACCATGCACCCCAGTAAAACCGAGTGGGCGATGCTCTGCAGCCACTGCCGTGAGCGTTACTACCCGCAAATTGCGCCGTGCATTATCGTCGCTATCCGTCGTGACGATTCCATCCTGCTGGCGCAGCACACCCGCCACCGCAACGGCATTCATACCGTGCTGGCCGGGTTCGTCGAGGTGGGCGAAACGCTGGAACAGGCGGTGGCGCGTGAAGTGATGGAAGAGAGCGGGATTAAGGTTAAAAACCTGCGCTATGTTACCTCCCAGCCGTGGCCGTTCCCGCAGTCGCTGATGACGGCCTTTATGGCCGATTATGACAGCGGCGAGATTGTCATCGACCAGAAAGAGTTGCTGGAGGCGAACTGGTATCGTTATGACGATTTGCCGCTGCTGCCACCACCAGGCACCGTCGCCCGTCGGCTGATAGAAGATACCGTAGCAATGTGTCGGGCTGATGCTGAGTGACATGTTACACTGAGGCCATGACGCTTAAGGAACTGCAAAAATGACCGAACTGAAAAACGATCGTTATCTGCGTGCGCTGCTGCGCCAGCCCGTTGATGTCACCCCGGTGTGGATGATGCGCCAGGCGGGACGCTACTTGCCAGAGTACAAAGCCACGCGTGCGCAGGCGGGCGATTTTATGTCGCTGTGCAAAAATGCCGAGCTGGCGTGTGAAGTTACGCTCCAGCCGCTGCGCCGCTTCCCGCTGGATGCCGCCATTCTCTTTTCGGACATTCTGACCATTCCGGATGCGATGGGCCTTGGGCTCTATTTCGAAACCGGCGAAGGCCCGCGTTTCACCTCCCCAATCAAAAGCAGAGCGGATGTTGATAAGCTGCCCGTTCCCGATCCTGAACAGGAGCTGGGCTATGTGATGAATGCCGTGCGCACCATTCGTCGTGAACTGAAAGGCGAAGTCCCGCTGATTGGCTTCTCCGGCAGTCCGTGGACGCTGGCGACCTATATGGTTGAAGGCGGTAGCAGTAAAGCCTTTACCGTAATCAAAAAGATGATGTATGCCGAGCCGCTGGCCCTGCATGCGCTACTCGATAAGCTGGCGAAAAGCGTCACCCTCTATCTGAACGCGCAGATCAAAGCGGGTGCGCAGTCGGTGATGATTTTCGATACCTGGGGCGGCGTGCTGACCGGGCGCGATTATCAGCAATTTTCGCTCTACTACATGCACAAAATCGTTGATGGCCTTCTGCGTGAAAATGAAGGCCGCCGTGTGCCGGTCACGCTGTTCACCAAAGGCGGCGGTCAGTGGCTGGAAGCCATGGCGGCGACCGGCTGCGATGCGCTGGGTCTCGACTGGACCACCGATATCGCCGACGCGCGCCGTCGCGTGGGTGACAAAGTGGCGCTGCAGGGCAATATGGATCCGTCCATGCTCTACGCGCAGCCTGCCCGTATTGAAGAAGAGGTGGCGTCTATTCTGGCTGGCTTTGGCCAGGGGGAAGGGCACGTGTTTAACCTCGGGCACGGTATCCATCAGGACGTTCCGCCAGAGCACGCTGGCGCGTTTGTGGAGGCGGTGCACCGACTTTCTGCGCAATATCACAAATAAGGAGTGGTTATGGATCTCGCGTCATTACGCGCTCAACAGATAGAACTGGCTTCATCCGTGATCCGCGAGGATCGTCTGGATAAGGATCCCCCGCAGTATATAGGCGGTGCGGATGTCGGGTTTGAGCAGGGCGGTGAAGTGACGCGGGCGGCGATGGTGCTGCTGAAGTATCCCTCACTTGAGCTGGTGGAGTACAAAGTGGCGCGTATCGCCACCACCATGCCGTACATACCGGGCTTTCTCTCCTTCCGTGAATACCCCGCGCTGCTCGCAGCGTGGGAGCAACTCTCGCAAAAACCCGATCTGCTGTTTGTTGATGGACACGGTATCTCTCATCCGCGTCGTTTAGGCGTTGCCAGCCACTTTGGTCTGCTGGTGGATGTACCCACCATCGGTGTGGCCAAAAAACGCCTGTGCGGTGCATTTGAGCCGCTCTCCGCCGAGCCGGGCGCGCTGGCGCCGCTTATCGATAAGGATGAGCAACTGGCATGGGTCTGGCGCAGTAAAGCGCGCTGTAACCCGCTGTTTATCGCAACCGGGCACCGTGTGAGCATGGACAGCGCCCTGGCCTGGGTGCAGCGTTGTATGAAGGGTTACCGTTTACCTGAGCCCACGCGCTGGGCAGATGCGGTGGCCTCTGCTCGTCCGGCTTTTGTTCGTTGGCAGGAAATTCAGTGATGAATCAGGTAAACTGCGGCTAATTTTCGATTCGAGATCTCATCATGCTACAAAACCCGATTCACCTGCGCCTTGAGAAGCTGGAAAGCTGGCAGCACGTCACCTTTATGGCTTGCCTGTGCGAGCGCATGTATCCGAACTACGCCGCGTTCTGCAAGCAGACGGAGTTTGGTGATGGCCATATTTATCGCCGGATCCTCGACCTCATCTGGGAAACGCTGACGGTCAAAGACGCAAAGGTGAACTTCGACTCTCAGCTGGAAAAACTCGAAGAGGCTATTCCGGTGGCGGATGATTTTGATCTGTACGGTGTCTATCCGGCAATTGATGCCTGCGTAGCGTTAAGCGAACTGATTCACTCTCGTCTGAGCGGTGAAACGCTGGAGCACGCTATTGAAGTCAGTAAGGCATCCATTACGACCGTAGCGATGCTCGAAATGACCCAGGCAGGCCGTGAAATGACCGACGAAGAATTGCGGGTTAACCCTGCGGTTGAACAGGAATGGGATATTCAGTGGGAGATTTTCCGCCTGCTGGCAGAGTGTGAAGAACGCGATATTGAGCTGATAAAAGGGCTGCGTGCGGACTTGCGTGAGGCCGGCGAGAGTAATATTGGTATAATTTTTAACCAATGAGACAACAAAACGTGATTTAACGCCTGTTTTGTCGCACCTCGACTCTTCCCTTCTGCCCCCCGTCTGGTCTACATTTGGGGGGCGAAAAAAAGTGGCTATCGGTGCGTGTATGCAGGAGAGTGCTATTTTGGCATTTTCGTCGCACTCGATGCTTAGCAAGCGATAAACACATTGAAAGGATAACTTATGAACAAGACTCAACTGATTGATGTAATTGCGGACAAGGCTGATCTGTCTAAAGTGCAGGCTAAAGCTGCTCTGGAATCTACCCTGGCTGCTATTACTGAGTCTCTGAAAGAAGGCGATGCTGTACAACTGGTTGGTTTCGGTACCTTCAAAGTGAACCACCGCGCTGAGCGTACTGGCCGTAACCCGCAGACCGGTAAAGAAATCAAAATCGCCGCAGCTAACGTGCCGGCATTTGTTTCTGGTAAAGCACTGAAAGACGCAGTTAAGTAAGACGCGTGGCAGTGAACAGTTTTAACGAAGGGGCGGCAACGCCCCTTTTGTCATTCTGGCGTGGCGCGCTTGCGCTGGCGGGCGTGTTACTGCTTTCCGCCTGTAGCCATGACACCTCTTTACCACCGTTTACCGCCAGCGGTTACGCTGACAACCAGGGAGCGGTGAGGATCTGGCGTAAAGATTCTGGCGGTGAAGTGCATCTGCTTTCCGCTTTTAGCCCGTGGCATAACGGCAATACATCGACCGCAGAGTATCGCTGGCAGGGAGACGACCTGTCATTCATCGAACTCAATATCTACGGCAAAACCCCCGAACATGTAAAAGTGCGGTTTGATGACCACGGCGAGCTGAGCTTTATGCAGCGTGAAGTCAACGGTCAAAAACAGCAACTCTCCAGCGATCAGGTTGCTCTCTATCGTTATCGTGCCGGACAAATCCGCCAGACCAGTGATGCGCTGCGTCAGGGACGCGTGGTGCTGCGCCAGGGGCGCTGGCATACCGATGGTACGGTCACTACCTGCGAAGGACAGACAGTCAAACCTGATCTTGAATCCTGGGCAATCGAACATATACAGCGCCGTCAGCGTCATTCATCGATGGAAGTGAGTGTGGCGTGGCTTGAAGCGCCTGAAGGCTCTCAGCTGTTGCTGGTGGCGAACGAAGATTTCTGCACCTGGCAGCCGACAGAAAAGAGTTTTTGACATAAATCCCCTCTCCCTTGAGGGAGAGGGTTAGGATGAGGGGGGATTACTCCCCCTGCTCACGTGCAATCGCACGATAGCCGATATCCTGACGGCTAAAGCTACCGTTCCAGTGGATATCCGCCATCAGCGCATAGGCGCGCTTCTGCGCTTCGGCAACGGTATGACCCAGCGCGGTGGCACACAGCACGCGGCCACCATTGGTCAGTACGCGATCGTCGTCAGCCAGTTTCGTTCCGGCGTGGAACACCTTGGCACCTTCGGTTTCTTCCAGCGGCAGGCCGTGGATCTCATCTCCGGTGTTGTAGTGGCCAGGATAACCGCCCGCAGCAATCACCACGCCCAGAGACGCGCGTTCGTCCCACTCTGAGGTTTTCTCATCCAGCTTGCCGTCGCATGCGGCCAGGCACAGCTCCACCAGGTCAGATTTCATGCGCAGCATGATTGGCTGAGTTTCGGGATCGCCGAAGCGGCAGTTAAATTCGATCACCTTCGGATTGCCCTGCTTGTCAATCATCAGGCCCGCATAGAGGAAACCGGTGTAAGTGTTACCCTCGGCAGCCATTCCTTTTACGGTTGGCCAGATGATACGGTCCATGGTGCGCTGATGCACTTCATCCGTCACCACAGGGGCAGGGGAGTAAGCGCCCATACCGCCGGTATTCGGCCCGGTATCCGCATTGCCCACGCGCTTATGGTCCTGGCTGGTGGCCATCGGCAGAACGTGTTCGCCATCCACCATCACGATAAAGCTCGCCTCTTCGCCATCAAGGAACTCTTCAATCACGATGCGGTGGCCCGCGTCGCCAAAGGCATTGCCTGCCAGCATATCCTGTACGGCTGCTTCGGCTTCTTCGAGCGTCATCGCGACGATAACACCTTTACCGGCAGCCAGACCGTCGGCTTTGATCACAATCGGCGCGCCTTTTTCACGTAAGTAAGCCAGCGCGGGCTCGACTTCGGTGAAGTTCTGGTATTCCGCCGTCGGGATGTTATGACGCGCAAGGAAATCCTTGGTAAAGGCTTTAGACCCTTCCAGTTGTGCTGCGCCTTCCGTCGGGCCGAAAATTTTCAGCCCTGCAGCACGGAACGCGTCAACGACGCCAATCACCAGTGGCGCTTCCGGGCCGACGATGGTGAGATCGATTTTCTCGTTCTGGGCAAAGCTCAGCAGCGCGGGGATATCGGTCACGCCGATGGCGACGTTCTGCAGCGCAGGTTCCAGCGCCGTACCCGCATTACCCGGAGCCACAAAAACGGTTTCAACCAGCGGAGACTGCGCCGCTTTCCACGCCAGCGCGTGCTCGCGCCCGCCGTTACCAATCACTAATACTTTCATTTTCTGCTCCGGGAATTAATGACGGAAGTGACGCATATCGGTGAAGATCATCGCAATGCCGTGTTCGTCGGCAGCGGCAATGACTTCGTCGTCACGGATAGAACCGCCAGGCTGGATCACACAGGTGATACCCACAGCGGCGGCCGCATCAATACCGTCACGGAACGGGAAGAAGGCGTCAGACGCCATGGCAGAACCTTTTACTTCCAGGCCTTCGTCGCCTGCTTTGATACCGGCAATTTTCGCAGAGTAAACGCGGCTCATCTGGCCTGCACCTATCCCGATGGTCATGTTCTCTTTGGCGTAGACAATGGCGTTGGATTTCACGAACTTCGCCACTTTCCAGCAGAACAGCGCATCACGCAGTTCCTGTTCGGTTGGCTGACGTTTGGTGACGACGCGCAGGTCAGCGGCTGTCACCATGCCCAAATCGCGATCCTGAACCAGCAGCCCACCATTTACACGTTTGAAATCAAGACCCGGCACGCGCTCTGCCCACTGGCCGCAAACCAGCACGCGCACGTTCTGTTTCGCGGCGGTGATTTTCAGCGCTTCTTCAGACGCAGATGGCGCGATGATCACTTCAACAAACTGACGAGAGATAATGGCCTGTGCGGTTTCGGCATCCAGTTCACGGTTAAACGCGATAATGCCGCCGAAGGCAGAGGTCGGGTCAGTTTTATAGGCGCGATCGTAAGCGTCCATGATAGAGGTACTGACCGCTACGCCGCAGGGGTTCGCGTGCTTCACAATAACGCAGGCAGGCTCATTGAACTCTTTCACACACTCCAGTGCGGCATCGGTATCGGCAATATTGTTATAAGAGAGCGCCTTGCCCTGAACCTGCTGTGCGGTAGCGACAGAAGCTTCTTTTACCTCTTCTTCTATATAGAAGGCTGCCTGCTGGTGGCTGTTCTCGCCATAACGCATATCCTGCTTCTTGATGAAGTTCAGGTTCAGCGTGCGTGGGAAGCGGCCGGAAGGATCTTTGCTTTCGCCGTGGTAAGCCGGCACCAGGCTACCGAAGTAGTTGGCGATCATGCTGTCGTACGCGGCGGTGTGTTCGAATGCTTTAATCGCGAGGTCGAAACGGGTGTCCAGAGTCAGTGACCCTTCGTTCGCATCCATTTCATTAATAATGGCGGAGTAGTCGCTGCTCTTCACCACAATGGCCACGTCTTTATGGTTCTTGGCCGCGGAGCGCACCATCGTCGGTCCGCCTATATCAATATTCTCTACGGCGTCTTCCAGAGAGCAGCCTTCACGCGCCACGGTTTGGGCGAACGGATAAAGGTTAACGACAACCATATCAATTGGCGCGATATCATGCTGTTCCATAATGGCATCATCCTGACCGCGACGACCCAGAATGCCGCCGTGGACTTTCGGGTGCAGGGTTTTGACGCGTCCATCCATCATTTCCGGGAAACCGGTGTAATCGGACACTTCGGTTACCGGCAGACCTTTATCTGCTAACAGGCGTGCGGTACCACCTGTGGACAGCAGCTCTACACCACGTGCAGAAAGTGCCTGAGCGAATTCGACGATACCGGCTTTATCAGAAACACTGAGCAGAGCGCGGCGGACTGGACGACGTTGTTGCATGGTAAATCCCCTGGATTTCACGATTACAGAGAGCGTTAGATGAATTTTCCAGCGAAAAACTCATCTAACACACCTGACGAGGCATCCTTGTTAAGCGCGAGCATTTTAACGAAAACGTTTGCGCAACGCTCGCGAATTTTCACTTTTTCGCATCGCTGTGGATAACTCTGTGTGTAAAAAGGTATAAGGCGGGGTTTTGCTGGGGAATGCAGCAGTCAGTCATTTTTCTGTCATTTAGCGGTTGCGGCCTGCGGAGAACTCCCTATAATGCGCCTCCATCGACACGGCGGATGTGAATCACTTCACAAACAACCCGGTCGGTTGAAGAGAAAAAATCCTGAAAT
>NZ_LOMM01000034.1:0-30729 GCF_001605945.1 Enterobacter sp. SENG-6 | reverse complement strand
TCTGATTTGTTAGCGCAACCAGTAGATCACACTTCATCGTGCTTTTCATTTTTCTGGGGAACCCTCAGCCCACAGGGAGAGGGAACGATTAAGAGAACCGGGGTGAGGGGAAAAACTTACTTCTGCGCCTCAAGCGCTTCCTTCACCCAGCCATCAAACTGCTGCTGGTGGGCTTTAATCCAGCCGTCAACGTGGCCCTTCACATCCGCCTCAGACGATTTGCCCGCGTGCATCATCGCATTCTGGGCGTTGATGTCCGCCAGCGGCAGCTTCATTACCGAGAACAGTTTGGCGGCGGCCGGGTTTTTCTCCGCCCAGGCTTTGTTGGCGACGATATGCATCGTATTCACCGGGAAGCCATAGTTCATGCCGTTCGGCAGTTTGGTGTCGATATCTTTCTGCTCGCCCGGCAGGGAGGAGAACGGCACCTGCAGCCACACCACATCTTTACCCGGCTTCAGCACGTCGCTCACCCAGTACGGGGTCCAGGTGTAATAAATCACCGGTTTACCCTCTTTAAAGCGGGCGATGGTGTCGGCCATCATCGCTGAGTAGTTGCCGTGGCTCACGTCGACGGTTTTCGCCAGACCGTACGCTTTGTTCTGGTGGTTAATCACCGCTTCACAACCCCAGCCCGGCGAGCAGCCCATCATATCGGCTTTGCCGTCGCCGTTAGTGTCGAACAGTTTGGCGATCTTCGGATCTTTCAGCTGCTCAATATTGGTGATGTGGTACTGGTCGGCGGTTTTCTTGTCGATCAGATAACCCTGCGCCGCACCGGTCACGAAGGTGCCTTCACGGTAGAACTTCTTATCACCGCCAGCCGCGGCGTACATATCGTCGTGCAGCGGCTGCCAGTTGACGGCAGTGAAGGTCGCATCACCGGAGGCAATCGAGGTGTAGCCGACGTTGTAATCCACTTCGCTCGGCGTATTGACCGTATAACCCAGCTTCTCCAGCGCGCGGCTGACGATAAGCGTCTGGAAGCTCTCTTCCGAAATGGTGCTCTGCACCGGCTGCACGGTAATGCCTTTACCCGGCAGGTCCGCGGCGAATGCGCTGGTGGAGACAAGGGTGGCAAACGCTGTGGCAAAAAGTACCTTATGTCGCATCGTTGTTCCTTATTTTCTGAATGGGCGGGTGAGTAACCCGACAGGGCCGGTGGTATACCAGCGACGGTTGCCGCGACTGCGTGAATCACGACCGACAGCCTGGGTCAGGCGGTCAAGGATAATGGCGAGGATCACAATGCCCACGCCGCCGACGGTCGCCAGCCCCATATCGAGGCGGCCAATACCGCGCAATACCATTTGACCCAGCCCGCCAACGGCAATCATCGAGGCGATCACCACCATCGAGAGCGCCAGCATCAGCGTCTGGTTAACCCCCGCCATGATGGTAGGCATTGCCAGCGGGAGCTGAACTTTAAACAGCATCTGCCGCGGGCTGGCACCGAACGAACGGGAGGCCTCAATCAGATCCGCAGGCACCTGGTTAATCCCGAGTATTGTCAGACGAATAATCGGCGGCAGGGCAAAGATAATGGTCACCACCACGCCCGGCACGTTGCCGATACCGAACAGCATCACGATGGGCACCAGATAAACGAACGCTGGCGTGGTTTGCATCGCATCCAGCAGCGGACGAACGATCTTCGCCGCCCGTGGACTGCGCGCCAGCCAGATCCCCGTAGGCAAACCAATGACAATGCAGAAGAGCAGGGCGGTCAGCACCAGTGCCAGGGTGATCATCGCCTGCGACCACGCGCCAATGGCACCAATCGCAATCAACGAGATCAGCGTGGCGATCCCCATGCCTGCGCTACCAAACTGCCAGGCGATCAGCGAGAACAGCACAATCGCCACCGGCGCGGGCATGCCCAGCATCAGCTGCTGGAAGCCGTTGAGGATGTAATCCACCGGAACGCGGATCCCCTGGAAGACGGGACGGAAATGGGTAACCACCCAGTCGATCCCCTCCGTTACCCAGCTGTCCAGGGGGATCAGCGTTTTGTGGAACGGATCCATAATATTGAAATGTTCTGGTGCCGGTGCTGGCGCATTATTGAGCCAGTCTGCCGCGCCACCGCCATCGGCCGGTGCTGGCGTGGAACCCCACGCATCGGCAGATTGCGCAGCGCTGTCTGCTGCCTCTGTGGTGCCCCACGGGTTAGATTGATCAGCCATGGTTTGCCCCCTCGCGATCTAAAGCCTGCAGCAACATCCGTTTTGAGATGATGCCGACGTACTGTTGTTCTTCCCCAATAACCGGCACGGCACAGGGTGCCTGGCCGACGTGAGAGAGCAACTCGCTGAGCGGCGTTTCGGCATCCACGGCAAGCGGAGCGTCAATTAACGCCGCATCAATTCCCTGGTTTTCGCTGAGCGCGGTTTTGAGAGAATCGATGGAGACAACGCCGACAAATTTATTGCCGCGTTCAACCAGATAACCGTATTCACGGTCTTCGTCCTGCAGAAGCTTAAGGGCAGAGCGCGGACCGAAACCTGGCGTTTTACGAATAATGCCGTTCGGGGTACGACGGGCAATATCTTTGGCGCTAAACACCTGGCTAATATCCACGCCGCGGAAGAAGGTCCGCACATAATCATTTGCCGGATTATTCAGAATTTCATCCGGTGTACCGACCTGCACCACTTCGCCATTTTGCATAATGGCAATGCGGTCGCCAATACGCATGGCTTCATCGAGATCGTGAGAAATAAAGACAATGGTGCGCTGGTGTCTGGCCTGTAATTTTACCAGCTCATCCTGCATCTCGGTGCGAATTAAGGGATCAAGCGCCGAGAAGGCTTCATCCATTAATAAAATATCGGGATTAATGGCTAATGCGCGGGCTAAACCTACACGCTGACGCATGCCGCCGGAAAGCTCATCCGGATACGCATGGGCATAATTTTCCAGCCCCACCTGGCGCAATGCATCAAGCGCTTTTTCCTGACGTTCGCTGGCGGCAACGCCCGCTAATTCCATACCAAAGGCGGTATTATCCAGTACCGTCATATGCGGCATCAGGGCGAACGACTGGAAGACCATCGCAATCTTTTTTCTGCGCACCTCGCGGAGTTCGGCATCTGATATTTGGGCAATGTCTACACCATCAATCAGGACCTGCCCACGGGTGGGTTCAATCAGGCGATTGAGAAGGCGAACCATAGTGGATTTACCCGAACCGGATAACCCCATGATGACAAAAATCTCGCCTTCTTCAATGGCCAGACTGGCGTCTTTAACGCCAAGCGATAGCCCGTTTTTTTCCAGAATTTGCTCTTTCGAAAGGCCTTTTTCAATATATTTGAATGCGCGCTGCGGATGCTCGCCAAATATTTTATAAAGATTCTTCACTTCTAATTTAATTGCCATGCAATAGAGAGTGTCCTGTTATTTGTTTATGTCGATATGATTACCATGGTAAATTGTTAACGGGCATAACCCTAACATACTCAGATTCTGAGGCAACCCTGGGTTTGCTTATGGGTTGAATTTTGCAGTAAGCGAAACGGCTGAATTTCCCATGAGTAAAGGGCTGAGCGCGATCTGAATTTTTGTGAATTTTTTGCTGCGCCATCGTGAGAATTCGCCTGGATCGGAGTGATTCAGGCGAATATGTCGTGGAGATGACAGTGTAGCTGAAGGTGAAATATCCGGAAGGAAATTGGAATATTTATATTTAATTAATGAACGTTAATGCGCTCATTAAAAATCCCAGTCCTCATCTTCTGTTTCCACCGCTTTACCCATCACATACGATGAGCCGGACCCGGAAAAGAAGTCGTGGTTTTCATCAGCGTTGGGGGAGAGAGCCGCCAGAATTGCCGGGTTCACGTCGGCCATTTCCGGCGGGAACAACGCTTCATAGCCGAGGTTCATCAGCGCCTTATTGGCGTTGTAACAGAGGAAGGCTTTTACCTCCTCTTCCCAGCCGGTTCCGGCGTAGAGCTCTTCGGTATAGCTCAGTTCGTTATCATAGAGATCCATCAGCAAATCAAGGGCAAATCCTTTTAGCTCCTCGCGTCTGGCATCACTGACTTTCTCCAGCCCTTTCTGGTACTTATAGCCGATGTAATACCCGTGCACCGCTTCATCCCGGATAATGAGGCGAATGAGATCGGCGGTGTTGGTGAGTTTGCCGCGGCTCGACCAGTACATCGGCAGCCAGAAGCCGGAGTAGAAGAGGAATGATTCCAGAAACACGCTGGCGATTTTCTTCTTCAGCGGCTCATCGGCCTGATAATAATCCAGCACCAGGTTGGCCTTGCGCTGCAGTGACTCGCTCTCTTCACTCCAGCTGTAGGCCGCATCCACATCTTTGGTCTGGCACAGCGTCGAGAAGATCGAACTGTAGGAGCGGGCGTGCACCGCTTCCATAAAGCTGATGTTCGACATCACCGCCTCTTCGTGCGGCGTCAGCGCATCGGCCATCAGCGCGGGGGCGCCAACGGTATTCTGGATGGTGTCCAGCAGCGTCAGACCGGTAAAGACGCGAATTGTCAGTTGCTGCTCGGCATGACTCAGGGTTTGCCAGGCCGGAATATCGTTAGAAAGCGGCACTTTTTCCGGCAGCCAGAAGTTGCTGGTCAGGCGGTTCCACACCTCCAGGTCCTTATCATCCTGAATGTGGTTCCAGTTAATCGCACTCACGCGTGACAGTTTCATCCTTTCTCCTTACAGCGCGCAGGACACGCAGCCTTCGATTTCGGTGCCTTCCAGCGCAAGCTGGCGCAGGCGAATGTAATAGAGCGTTTTAATGCCTTTCTTCCAGGCATAAATCTGTGCTTTGTTGATATCCCGCGTGGTGGCCGTGTCCGGGAAGAAGAGCGTCAGCGACAGGCCCTGATCCACGTGTCGGGTTGCTTCGGCGTAGGTATCGATGATTTTTTCCGGGCCAATTTCATACGCGTCCTGATACAGCGCCAGGTTCTCATTGGTCATAAACGGGGCGGGGTAGTAGACGCGCCCGGTTTTGCCCTCCTTGCGGATCTCAATTTTCGACACAATCGGGTGAATGCTCGACGTGGCGTGATTAATATAGGAGATAGAGCCGGTGGGCGGCACCGCCTGCAGGTTCTGGTTATAGATGCCGTGGCGCATCACATCGTCACGCAGCTGCTGCCACATTTCGCGCGTGGGCAGAACGATCCCGGCGCGGGCAAACAACGCGCGCACTTTCTCCGTTTTCGGCTGCCAGTCGCCCTCCAGGTACTGACTGAAATATTCCCCGCTGGCATAGCGCGACTGCTCAAAGCCCGCGAAGCGCTGGTTGCGCTCGCGCGCCAGCATCATTGAGGTGTGCAGCGCATGCCAGGTGATGGTGTAAAAATAGAGGTTGGTGAAATCCAGCCCTTCCGGGCTGCCGTAGGCGATGCCTTCCCGCGCCAGATAGCCGTGCAGGTTCATCTGCCCCAGACCAATGGCGTGCGACGCGGCGTTGCCTGCCTCAATGGACGGCACGCTGCGGATATGACTCATGTCTGATACTGCCGTCAGGCCGCGAACTGCCGTGTCGACCGTACGGCCAAAATCGGGGGAATCCATGGTGTGGGCAATATTCAGCGACCCGAGGTTGCAGGAGATATCTTTGCCGATGTCGGCGTAGTCCAGATTCTCGTCATAAGTGGACGCACTGTTGACCTGCAAAATCTCCGAACAGAGGTTGCTCATGTTGATGCGCCCGGCAATCGGGTTCGCACGGTTTACCGTGTCTTCATACATGATATACGGGTAGCCGGACTCAAACTGAATTTCGGCAAGCCGCTGGAAGAAATCGCGGGCGTTGATGTATTTTTTGCGAATGCGATCGTCGGCAACCAGCTCGTCGTAAAGCTCGCTTATCGCCACGTCGCCAAACGCTTTGCCGTAAATTCGCTCGATGTCATACGGCGAGAACAGCGCCATGTCGGCATTCTCTTTGGCGAGTTTAAAGGTGATATCCGGGATCACCACGCCGAGCGACAGGGTTTTGATACGGATTTTTTCGTCGGCGTTTTCGCGTTTGGTATCCAGAAAACGCAGAATGTCCGGGTGGTGGGCGTGCAGGTAGACTGCCCCGGCCCCCTGACGCGCGCCAAGCTGGTTGGCGTAGGAGAAGGCATCTTCCAGCATCTTCATCACCGGGATCACGCCGGATGACTGGTTCTCAATGCGCTTAATTGGCGCACCCGCTTCACGCAGGTTAGACAGTAAAAACGCCACGCCGCCGCCGCGTTTGGACAGTTGCAGCGCCGAATTCACCGCGCGGCCAATCGACTCCATATTGTCTTCTATACGCAGCAGGAAACAGGAGACCAGCTCGCCGCGCTGGGCCTTGCCGCAGTTAAGGAAGGTCGGGGTGGCCGGCTGGAAGCGTCCGGAGAGGATCTCTTCCATCAGCTGTTCAGCCAGGGCTTCATCGCCCTGGGCCAGGGTCAGCGCCACCATCACTACGCGATCCTCAAAGCTTTCAAGGTAGCGTTTGCCGTCAAAGGTTTTCAGGGTGTAGCTGGTGTAATACTTCCAGGCGCCCAGAAACGTCTGGAACCGAAAACCGCTGGCGTGGGCCCGCTCAAATAACCTGACCACAAAGGCGCGGTCGTAACGGGAGAGCACGCGTTCTTCGTAATACCCTTCGTTGACCAGGTAGTCGAGACGCTCATCCTGGCTGGCGAACGTCACGCTGTTTGGACGGACGTGGGCGGCAAAAAAGGCGTCCACGGCGTCATGATCTTTACCAAACTGGATGCGCCCCTCGCGATCGTAGAGGTTAAGCATCGCGTTTAAGGCGTGGTAGTCCGGTGTCGCCTGCATTACGCGTTCTGCGGTTGTCGTTGCCAAAATTCGTTCACTCCTTTACGCACGTTCTCTACGTCCTGCTGTGTCCCCATCAGTTCAAAGCGATAGAGATACGGCACGCCGCATTTTTGAGAGATGACATCCCCGGCGCGACCAAAGGCGTCGCCGAAATTACGATTGCCCGCCGCAATCACGCCGCGAATAAGCGTGCGGTTATGGGGATCGTTGAGAAAGCGGATCACCTGACGCGGTACCGCACCTGCCGTACCGCCGCCGCCATAGCTGGGAACCACCAGAATGTAAGGGTCGTCTACCTGAATACGCTCCCGCTCGTTGAGCGGAATGCGCACCGCAGGCAGCCCGACGCGCTCAATAAAGCGGAGCGTGTTTTCCGAGCTGCTGGAGAAGTAGACCAGCCCACTCATGCCCTTGCGGCCTGCGCGGCGAGGCGGTTAATCATGTCCGGGCGAAAGCCAGACCAGCTGGTTTCCCCGGCCACCACCACTGGCAGCTGGCGAAATCCCTGGGCACGCAGGGTATCGGCAGCCTCGGGCACCAGATCGATATTCACCATCTCAAAGTCCACCCCGCGGCTTTCCATAGCGCGTTTGGTCGCGTGGCACTGAACACAATCGTTACGAGTGTAAATAATAATGCTCATGATTCGTATTTCCATTTAAAATGAGAGAACGGCGCGAAGCATCGCGTCAGGTTGTGTGTGTCTTGCTAAAGGGAATACTAGATGTAGTTGCGCTAAGTTTCAACCATACAAGATATGGGAAATTCAGATTGATGGCGCCCCAATGATGAGCACAGCGGGGCAGGGCAGGCTGCACGGGTTTTTCAGGCTTTCAGGCAAAGAAAAGCCCCGGCGCCAGAGGCAACCGGGGCTGATAACGCGCGCTTACTTACGCAGGCTAAGCAGGGCGCCAACAAAAATACCCACCGCCGCGACCGTACCCAGGGTACATAGCGGTTTTTCACGAACGAAGGTGGTGGCGCAACTTGCCATGTCGCAGGCAGCCTGGGTGGCACGAGAGCGGCCATGCATCCGGGCGCGTGTTTCACGCAGCAGAGACTGAGCCTTACGTTTTGCGGCCTCCGCATCGTCCTTCGCATCGGAGCCCCAGGATTTCAGCACCTCCTCCAGCGTGTCCGCTAATCTGCTGACATCATTACGAATATCCTGAGCGTCGTCGTTAATATCGTTTTGGTTCGGTCTGTTAAACATACGATCCTCCATAATTTTGTCTTCCGGTTTAGTTTAGTTCAGAAATTTAATATCTGAAGCGAGTCACGACTCATCAGGTCGTTTATGGAATATTCTGAAAGCCCTGCTAATGCTGAATACTGTAAGGTTGCCGGGCAGGAAAAGATAACGAGGAAAAGATATGTATTTACGACCGGATGAGGTGGCGCGCGTTCTTGAAAAAGCGGGATTCACCATGGATGAAGTGACGCCAAAAGCGTATGGCTATCGCCGTGGCGAGAATTATGTTTACGTGAATCGTGAAGCCAGAATGGGGCGTACCGCTCTTATTATTCACCCGACGCTGAAAGACAGAAGTCTGTCATTTGCTGAGCCTGCCTCGGATATTAAAACCTGCGATCACTACCAGCAATTTCCGCTCTATTTAGGCGGCGAGACGCACGAGCATTATGGTATTCCGCATGGTTTTAGCTCGCGTATGGCGCTGGAGCGGTTTCTGAAGGGACTGTTTGGCGACGCACAATAATACTGCGACTGGCATACGCCAGTCGCTTCATATCAGGCTTTTGCCTGGCTGTACTGGCTGACCCTGAACAGGCGGCGACAGTAGTCGAGGAAATAGCCATACACCGCGCCCATCAACATCGAAATCACGATATTTGAGCTCACCGCTGCGGCAATCTGATGCCAGTCTGCCCCCACCGTCAACAGGATCGCCACATACACAGGCGACTGAAACGTCACATAGGCCAGCACATCTGCCAGGTTTTTCATCCAGCCAGACGGGCTGATGCGGCGGGCGAAGCGCATTACGGAATCACGGTATAAGCCGTAAGGCCAGGCGATAATAATGTTCACCGGGATCGCTACCAGACGCGAAGAAAGTGACTGCTCGAAGGTCATTCCGGAGAGGAATATTTCAATCAGCATGTTCACGACGGAACAGTAGACAACCATCGCGAAAGTATCCGCTACCGCGTGGCGCAGGCGAGATTGCGGTGAGAACATGGCTGAGCTCCTTGAGACGCACAAAAGTAATGATCTTAGTGATTTGGGTTGGTTTGGTTGACGTGTATAGCGTATCCTTCTGGCTTTAAACTAACAACTAGTGTTAAATTTTTATTTATTCGCATTTTTTCCACAAAATCCTCTAAAGGTGATGGTTTTTTGCTCGCTTCGTTATTTTCTTTCTCGTCCTGTTTTTTGATGCGCAAAATCAACAAGTTGCTTGCAATGCGTGGGCGGCGACCGTGCGACACGCAGCGCGCAGCGTACCCTCCTGTGATTTGCCTTAAAACCGACCGTTTATGTTGTTATGAATGTTTATTAAAAGCAGCGCGACAACGCGATATCCGGATAATATAAGCGGCGTCTTTAAAAATATTTACAATAATGACAAAAAGCGTCGATGGGTGGATATTATGTTTGAAATGAATTATTCTTCGCTTTGATTTTACGACTCACCACAAAAAAGGTTTTCAAATAATATGTCTTTGACGTTACAGAATCTTAATAATATCCGAACTCTGCGCGCCATGGCGCGTGAATTATCACTGGACGTTCTTGAGGAAATGCTGGAAAAAGTCAGGGTCGTTGCTGAAGAGAAACGTAGTGAGCAGGCGGAATTAGAGCAACAGCGCGCTGAGCAGCAGGAAAAAATTAATGCTCTGCTGGAACGGATGAAAGCCGATGGTATTTCACCGTCCGATCTGCTGGGTGTAGAGCTGGCGCATGCGGGTAAATCGGCGAAAAAACGTAAGCCGCGTGAAGCAAAATATCGCTTTATTGACCAGAACGGTGAAGAGAAAACGTGGACCGGTCAGGGCCGCACGCCGAAGCCTATTGCCAATGCGCTGGAAAACGGCAAATCACTGGATGATTTTCTGATCTAATGCGTGAGCCGGGCGGAAGACTCCGCCCGGTTGTCTGTTTAGCAGACGCCAAAATCACCGTCTTCGGTGTACAGCGCAACATCCGCTGCTTTCAGGGTATATTTCTCGCCCTGCTCATTGCTGGCCTGAACGGCCACAATGCTATCCCCATTCACTTCGAGCACTTTCAGTTTCGGGCCGCCCTGACGCGGTTGCACATAATCACCGACAGAAAACATAGAACCTCCTCATCGTTTTAGCGATCTTCACTGTAGCCCACGTCACACGCCGGGTACAGCAGGGTTCATCGATTACTGCTTATGAGGTATGTCTGTTCCACGGCATCACCCTGAGCAGTCTTGCCATGCCGCAAAATCCGGTCAGGCCAGCAAACAGAAGCCCGGCCCCGACAAAACCGCTCAGCAGAAAGAAGCCGCTGGAGAGCGTATAGCCCAGCACCACGCCGCACAGAATCAGCAGCCCGGCAGCAATCTGCACCTGACGCATCAGCGGCAGCGGCTGGGATTTATCTTCTACGGTCGGCAGTCCGGCCTGTTTCCAGCCCTGAATACCGCCCTCGACCACCAAGGCCTGAGCAGGCGACGCCGCCAGGGCAAGACGTGCGGCGTTGTTCGATGTTCTGGCCCCGGACTGGCAGTGAAAAATCACCGTTTCACCTGCCCCGGCGTTCAGTGCGCCGGGTAAGGTGTCCAGCGGCACGGACTGTGCGACGGGAATATGCTCGCGGGCATATTCGTCAGGATCGCGAATATCAATCAGCTTTGCGCCGTCATCAATAAGCGCGTTTGCCTGCTGTGGCGTAATCAGAGGAAGAGACATGGTGTTTCCTTACGATCGTGTTTTATGTAGTAGAGCATTTAAAGAAGGATTTAAGCCAGTGTAAAGAGGGTAAAGGCAGGTAAAAGCGCGCCAGCCGAATGGCAGTTACCCGTAAACTGGCTACGCTTAGAGATGTCTCTTTTATAATTTTCAATTGGTTAGCTTGCACGGAGTCTTTATGGGTTTTTGGCGTGTTGTTTTTACGATTATTCTCCCGCCGCTGGGCGTACTGCTTGGCAAGGGACTGGGCTGGGCGTTTATCCTGAATATCCTTCTGACCATACTGGGCTACTTCCCTGGACTTATCCACGCGTTTTGGGTTCAGACAAGAAACTAGGTGCGCCACAGTAAGTCGCTGTAGATCCCGGTCAGTACGCCCTGCGGGCCGAACTGCTGTTTGATCCAGCGCGTGACCTGGCCGGTCGCCGCATGCTGCGTGGCAAGCAGCATGCGCGAATCCTGACGCGGGTTATTAATGCGTCGTGTCACCAGCAGCCCGTCCGCTACGGCCTCCCGGGTCATGTATTCCGGTAAAAAACCGATCCCTTCCCCCAGAATCTGACACTGGCATTTGGTGTTAAAATCCGGCACCAGAATCGCCTCCTGCCCGTGCAGCAGCCAGCCGACCTTCTTATTAATGGTGTGCGCGGTGTCCTCCACCATGATGTTCGGGTAGAGGCGCAGCTGGCTTTCCGCGATCGGTTCCGGGACAAACGCCAGCGGGTGTTCCGGCGCGATGGCGAATACCCAGCGAATAGCGCCAATCTCCGTATAATCAATGCCGCCGCCGTCAAGAAGCGTATCCGGCGCGCCAATCGCGATATTGGCCTGGTTATTGATGATTGAGTCCCAGACGCCGTTATAGACCTCCGTGGTGACGGTGATCTGGCAGGTGGGAAACTGCTTTTTCAGCACCTGCAGCAGCCGCGCGGTATGGCGTGGGGTATACAAAAGCTGATTGATGCAGATGCGTACCCGCGCCTCGATGCCCTGAGAGATGGTGTCTATCCCGCGCCTGATGGCATAGAAATCGTTCAGCAGATCGGTAGCCTTGCGGTAAAAGTAAAAGCCGGACTCGGTCAGCTCAATGCTGCGGGTGTTACGCACAAACAGCACCACGTCCAGCCCGGTCTCCATTCGTTTGATGGTGTAACTGATGGCCGACGTGGTCACACCCAGCTCGGCGGCGGCTTTGCTGAAACTGCCAAAACGCGCCGCCGTGGTGAAGGCCAGCAGATTCTCTTCAGTAAAGATGGAATTCATATTACGGCTCCGGGTTACCATCAGTTTTGAACATATTTTAACAGCGGCGCAACAACGCATTTGACGGCGGTCACAGTTCTGATGTTTAGCTACAGGCCTTGTTATGCAAGGCTTCTTTGGTCATAAGCAAAATGCCGTGAATGGCCTGAAAAAACGCTTACCCATAAGAAAAAGGTTGCACAGACGCACGTTTTGGCTGAACCGTTGAATTTAACTCAACAATGAATTGACTGTCGATGAATGATTTTTAAGCGGATTCTTTTCTGAAAGGGCTGTTGCTATTCTCAGGTCATCAGCAACACACCATCGGGAGTCTGTATGTCTGCGAACGAACTTGTGACGGAATTTTTACTGGCGGCAGAGCAGGGTAATGTCGACGCGCTAAAAGCCTGCCTTGAGAAAGGTGTCGATATTAACGCCACCAACCGTCAGAAAAGAACCGCCATTGTTATTGCCAGCCTGAAAAAACATTACCCCTGTGTCGCGTTATTAATTGACGCCGGTGCGGATATAGATAAACAGGACCAGACCTGTTTTAACCCCTTCCTGATAAGCTGCCTGACCAATGATTTAACCCTGCTGCGGCTTGTTCTGCCCGCCAACCCGGATCTGGACCGCCTGACGCGCTTCGGCGGAGTGGGGATTACGCCCGCCAGTGAGAAAGGACATGTGGAGATTGTCCGCGAGCTGCTGGAAAAGACCGATATCAACGTTAATCACACCAATTTTGTCGGCTGGACGCCGCTGCTGGAAGCCATTGTCCTGAATGACGGCGGCCCGAAACAGCAGGCGATCGTGAAGCTGCTGCTGGACCACGGTGCGAATCCGCACATGACCGATAAATACGGTAAAACCCCGCTCGAACTGGCGCGGGAAAAAGGCTACCACGCGATAGCTGACCTGCTGCTGGCGGCGGGCGCGTAATTTATTCGGCCAGCCTGTTTCCGGCTGGCCCCCATTTCAAACGTATTTTTCCGACGTGCATTTTGCACGACGGCGGCCCCCTTTTATCCGCATTCAGGAGAAAATAATGCCCACAAAAATCGTGATTAAAAAGAACACGTATTTTGACTCCGTCTCATTAATGTCCGTTTCCACCAAAGCCAATAAATTGCCGGGCGTTGAGCAGGCCTTTGTAGCGATGGCGACGGAAATGAACAAAGGCGTATTAAAAAATCTCGGGCTGTTAACGCCGGAATTAGAGGATGCGAAAAACGGCGATCTGATGATCGTCATTAAAGGCGACGCGGCCAATGATGAAACCCTGGCGGCGATTGAAGCGTTATTCACCCGAAAAGAGAGCGCGGGCACCCATGAAGCACGCTACGCGACTCTGGCCAGCGCGAAAGCCCACCGTCCCGACAGCAACCTGGCGGTGATTTCAGTAAACGGCATGTTTGCGGCACGCGAAGCGCGAAAGGCGCTTGAAAACGATCTCAACGTGATGCTCTTTTCCGATAACGTATCCCTCGACGATGAGCTGGCGCTCAAGCAGCTGACGCACCAGAAAGGGCTGCTGATGATGGGGCCAGACTGCGGCACTGCCATCATCAACGGCGCAGGACTGTGCTTCGCCAACGCCGTACGCCGCGGGTCGATAGGCATTGTCGGGGCGTCCGGCACCGGTAGCCAGGAGCTGAGCGTGCGCATTCATGAATTTGGCGGCGGGGTATCGCAGCTGATTGGCACCGGCGGGCGCGATCTCAGTGAAAAAATCGGTGGTCTGATGATGCTCGACGCCATCGACATGCTGGAGGCCGACGATGCCACCCAGGTCATCGCGCTGATCTCCAAACCGCCAGCGCCAGCGGTGGCAGAAAAGGTGCTGGCGCGTGCCCGGGCCTGTCGCAAACCCGTCATCGCCTGTTTCCTTGGTCGCAACGAACCGCCCGCCGATGAAGACGGTCTGCAGTTCGCCCGTGGCACCAAAGAGGCGGCCCTGAAGGCCGTGCTGCTCACCGGTATCAACAAAGCGTCCCTTGACCTGCATCCGCTCAACTGGCCCCTGATTGAAGAGGTGCGCGCCCGTCTCACTCCGCAGCAGAAATACATTCGCGGTCTGTTCTGTGGCGGCACCCTGTGTGATGAAGCGATGTTCGCCGCGCTTGAGAAGTACGACGACGTCTACAGCAACATTCAGCCCGATCCGGCGAAACGCCTGCGCGACATAAACGTCAGCCAGGCTCACACCTTCCTCGATTTTGGGGATGACGATTTCACCAACGGCAAACCGCACCCGATGATTGACCCGACCAACCGCATCAGCCGCCTGCTGCAGGAGGCGCGCGATCCGGAAGTGGGCGTAATTGTGATGGACTTCGTGCTGGGCTTTGGCGCGCATGAGGATCCGGTCGGCGTGATGCTCGATGCCATTAAAGAGGCGCAGGCGATTGCGAAAGCCGATAACCGTCCGCTGGAGATCCTCGGCTACGTGTTGGGTACCGACCAGGATCCCCAGTCGCTGGCGCAGCAGTGTCAGCTTTTGACCGATGCCGGCGTGATCTGGGCCAGCAGCAGTACTAACACCGGATTACTGGCACGCGAATTTGTCTGCAAAGGGGAGAACGCCTGATGACCACCTTATTCAACCAACCGCTGAACGTCATTAACGTCGGTATTGCGCTGTTCAGTGACGATCTTAAAAAACAGCACGTCCCCGTCACCCAGCTCGACTGGGCACCGCCGGGGCAGGGCAATATGCAGATCGTCGAAGCGCTCGACCAGCTGGCCGCGGAGCCGCTGGCAGAGAAGATCGCTGCCGCCAACAAGATTGCGCTGGAGCGCATCATTCAGTCCCACCCGGTGCTGGTGGGGTACGACGAGGCGATTAACGTTGTGCCGGGGATGACCCGTACCACCATTCTGCATGCCGGTCCTCCGGTGAGCTGGGAAAATATGTGTGGCGCGATGAAAGGCGCGGTCACCGGCGCGCTGGTGTTTGAAGGGCTGGCGAACGATCTGGAGGAGGCGGCAAGGCTGGCGGCTTCAGGCGACATCACCTTCTCGCCGTGCCACGAGCACGACTGCGTGGGCTCGATGGCGGGCGTCACCTCCGCGTCGATGTTTATGCATATCGTTGAGAACAAAACCTACGGCAACCGCGCCTACACCAACCTCAGCGAGCAGATGGCGAAGATCCTGCGCATGGGCGCCAACGACCAGAGCGTCATTGACCGTCTGAACTGGATGCGCGATGTGCTTGGCCCGATGCTGCGCGACGCCATGAAGATTATCGGCGAAATCGATCTGCGCCTGATGCTGGCCCAGGCGCTGCACATGGGTGACGAATGCCACAACCGCAACAACGCGGGCACCACACTGCTGATCCAGGCGCTGACGCCGGGGCTGATCCAGGCGGGCTATCCGGTGGCGCAGCAGCGCGAGGTATTTGAGTTTGTCGCCAGCAGCGACTACTTCTCCGGCCCGACGTGGATGGCGATGTGTAAGGCCGCGCTGGACGCCGCCCACGGCATTGAGTACAGCACCGTGGTCACCACCATGGCGCGTAACGGTTACGAGTTTGGTCTGCGCGTCTCTGGCCTGCCAGGGCAGTGGTTCACCGGCCCGGCGCAGCAGGTGATTGGACCGATGTTCGCAGGTTACAAGCCGGAAGACTCCGGGCTGGATATCGGCGACAGCGCCATCACGGAAACCTACGGTATCGGTGGCTTTGCGATGGCGACGGCCCCGGCGATTGTCGCGCTGGTGGGCGGGACGGTGGAAGAAGCCATCGACTTCTCCCGCCAGATGCGCGAAATCACCCTCGGTGAAAACCCGAACGTCACCATTCCGCTGCTGTCGTTTATGGGCATTCCAACCGCCATCGACATCACCCGAGTCGCAGGCAGCGGCATTCTGCCGGTTATCAATACCGCCATTGCCCACAAAGACGCCGGTATTGGCATGATTGGCGCGGGCATTGTTCACCCGCCGTTTAGCTGTTTTGAAAAGGCGCTGTTGACCTTCCGCGATCGCTACTTTTTATAAGGCAAGCATCCATGAAAAACATGAAACTGGAGTGGAAAAGAGGTGACTGGGCGGCATATTTCGGGTTGATGACCAACAACCTGACCAATTTGCTGACCATGATGGGGTTGCTCATTTTTGTCGTCGGCATCCCGAAGGAGATTGTTTATGGACGCATCGCGCCGGCCTTCGGGCTGGCGGTGCTGGTGGCGAGCGTCTGCTACGCATGGTTTGGCCTGCAGATGGCGCGCGCCACCGGACGAACGGACGTCACCGCGCTGCCGTCTGGCCCGAGCGCGCCGTCGATTTTTACCGTTACTTTTCTGGTCCTGATGCCGGTCTACCAGCAAACCGGTGACGCGGATTTTGCCATTCAGATCGGTCTGGTGTGGTGCTTTGTCGAGGCGATGATTCTGGCGGGCGGCTCTTTCCTGGGGGAGACCATCCGCAAGATGATCCCGCGTACCGTGCTGCTCTCGTGTCTGTCGGGCCTGGGCCTGCTGTTGCTGGCGATGAACCCGATGCTGCAGGCGTTTGAAGCGCCCACCGTGTCGTTCATTGTGCTGCTGCTGATCTTCATTAACTGGTTCGGCAAAAAACCGATCTTCGCCAGGATCCCGACCGGTCTGCTGTTGTTGATTGCTGGCACGGTGTTAGCGTGGATCTCCGGCCTGCAAAGCCCGGAGGCAATCAAAGCCTCGATGTCCTCTTTCGGCTTTAACCCGCCCGAAGTCCATGTAGAAGGTTTCCTGCAGGGCTTGCCTCACGCGCTGCCGTACCTGGCGTCTGCCGTGCCGCTGGGGCTGGCGAACTACATCTTCGACCTGGAAAACATTGAAAGCGCCCACGCGGCGGGAGACGAGTACCCGACCCGCAAGGTAATGCTGGCGAACGGCCTGGCCTCCATGCTCGGCTGCCTGATGGGCAATCCGTTCCCGGTGACGGTCTATGTGGGTCATGCGGGCTGGAAAGCGATGGGCGCCAGCATCGGCTACACGCTGGCCTCCGGCGTGACCATGTTTATCGTGCCGCTGTTCGGGCTGGGGGCGTTTATGCTCGCCATCATTCCGATGACCGCTATCGTGCCGATCCTGGTGTTTATCGGCGTTGTCACCGCCAACCAGGTGGTGAGGGAAACGCCCAAAGTGGAGGTGCCTGTGATTTTCATCTGCCTGTTCCCGTGGATCGCCAACTGGGCGTTGACCATGATGAACAGCGTGATGGGCGCGGCGGGCACCAGCGCGGCGAAAATCGGCACCGACGTGCTGCACAGTAAAGGGATCTACTACGAGGGGCTGGTGCATCTGGGCAGCGGCGCACCGCTCGCCAGCATGCTGTGGGGCTGCATCGCCATCTTCGCCATTATCAACAAACCGCTGCGCGGCGCCGTTGCTGCCGCCGGTGGCGCACTGCTGGCGCTGTTTGGCGTGATCCACGCCCCGGTGGTGGGCTTTGCCGAAGGCAGTTCGCTGATGTTTGTGACGGCGTATCTGATGATGGGCGGCATGTTTGTGGTGAAGCATGTGCTGGATATCTCTGTTAATCCCCCTCTCCCTGTGGGAGAGGGCCGGGGTGAGGGCACCAGAACGCACCTTCTAAAGGAAACAAAATGAAAGAGCTTATGGTCGTCGCCATTGGCGGCAACAGCATTATCAAAGATAACGCCAGCCAGTCGGTTGAACATCAGGCGCAGGCGGTAAAGGCGGTGGCAGAGTCGGTGCTGGAGATGCTGGCCTCGGACTATGACATCGTGCTTACCCACGGCAACGGCCCCCAGGTGGGGCTGGATCTCCGCCGCGCTGAAATTGCCCACGAGCGGGAGGGACTGCCGCTCACGCCGCTGGCCAACTGCGTGGCGGATACGCAGGGCGGTATCGGCTACCTGATCCAGCAGGCGCTTAACAACCGCCTGTCTGCGCGCGGTGAGCAAAAAGCGGTCACCGTTGTCACTCAGGTGGAGGTGGATAAAAACGATCCGGGCTTTAGCCACCCGACCAAGCCTATCGGCGCGTTCTTCAGCGAAGCGCAGCGCGATGAACTGCAGCAGGCGCATCCGGACTGGCACTTTGTTGAGGATTCTGGCCGGGGCTATCGTCGCGTGGTGGCGTCGCCGCAGCCGTTACGCATTGTTGAAGCCGATGCCATCAAAACCCTGACGCAAAAAGGCTTTGTGGTAATTGGCGCGGGCGGCGGCGGTATTCCGGTGGTGCGCACTGAGCAGGGCGATTACCAGAGCGTTGACGCGGTAATTGATAAAGATCTCTCCACCGCGCTGCTGGCGCGCGAGATCCGCGCCGACGTACTGGTGATCACCACCGGGGTCGAAAAAGTGTGCATCCACTTTGGCAAGCCGAATCAGCAGGCGCTGGACACGGTGAGCGTGGCGCAGATGACGCGTTACAAAGACGAGGGCCATTTCCCGGCGGGCAGCATGCTGCCCAAAATCGTCGCCTCGCTGGAATTTTTACGCCATGGCGGCAAGCGCGTGATCATCACCTCGCCAGACTGCCTGCCCGCCGCGCTGCGCGGGGAAACCGGTACCCATATTGTTAATGAAGGAAGATAAGATGAGTGAAAATAAAAGCCGCCGTGAATTTATCAGCCAGAGCGGCAAAATGGTCACCGCCTGCGCGCTGTTTGGCGCGACCGGCTCCGTCGCGTATGCTGCCGATTCCGCAAAACCAACCTGCGAGACGGGTAAACCGATGAATATCACCGCTAAACACTACTGCCTGGACAACGTGCTGCTGGAGGCCGGATTTAACGTCGACGGCGGCGTGGCGACGAGCACCCGCACCGAGCTGAAAACGCTGGAGATCAAAGACGGGAAAATTGTCGCCCTGCGGGATAACAAAAGTCACGCGGACGCCACCCTGCCGCACTATGACGCGGGCGGCAAGCTGATGCTCCCGGCGATGCGCGATATGCACATTCACCTGGATAAAACCTTCTACGGCGGCCCGTGGCGTTCGCTCAACCGCCCGGCGGGTACCACCATTCAGGATATGATCCGCCTTGAGCAGAAGCTGCTCCCCGAACTCCAGCCTTATACCCAGGAGCGCGCCGAAAAGCTGATCGATCTGATCCAGTCGAAAGGCTCCACCCTCGCCCGCAGCCACTGCAATATTGAGCCAGTCTCGGGCCTGAAGAATCTCGAGAACCTGCAGGCGGTGCTGGCGCGCCGCAAGCCCGGATTTGACTGCGAGATCGTGGCGTTTCCACAGCACGGCCTGCTGCTGTCGAATTCCGAAAAGCTGATGCGCGAGGCGATGCAGGCCGGGGCGCACTACGTGGGCGGGCTGGACCCAACCAACGTTGACGGGGCGATGGAGAAATCTCTCGACACCATGTTCCAGATTGCGCTGGATTACGACAAAGGGGTGGATATTCACCTGCACGAAACCAGCCCGGCGGGCGTGGCGGCGGTGAACTACATGGTCGAAACCGTGGAGAAAACCCCGCAACTGAAGGGCAAACTGACCATCAGCCACGCCTTTGCGCTGGCCACGCTCAACGAGCAGCAGGTGGACGAGATTGCCACCCGCATGGCGGCGCAGCAGGTGACTATCGCCTCCACCGTGCCGATTGGCACCCTGCATATGCCGCTGAAGCAGCTGCGCGATAAAGGCGTGTTTGTCATGACGGGCACCGACAGCGTGATCGACCACTGGTCGCCGTACGGCCTGGGGGACATGCTGGAAAAAGCGAATCTCTACGCCCAGCTTTATATCCGCCCTAATGAGCAGACGCTGTCCCGCGCTTTAGGTATTGCGACCGGTGACGTGCTGCCGCTGAACGACAAAGGTGAACGCGTCTGGCCGAAAGCGCAGGACGACGCCAGCTTTGTGCTGGTGGACGCCTCCTGTTCCGCCGAGGCGGTGGCGCGCATATCTCCGCGCACCGCGACCTTCCATAAGGGGAACCTTGTCTGGGGCACGGTGGGTTAATGTGCTTTTTCCCTCTCCCGGTGGGAGAGGGTTGGGGTGAGGGCAACAGGCCGCAGATTTTGTAGGTCGGGTAAGGCGAAGCCGCCACCCGACGTTACAGATGATAACCCGACAGCCGCAGCTCCCGGTCAATCCACTCAACGAACTGCTGGATCTTCCACGCGCGTTCATGCATATGCGGCATTACCAGATGATGTGCGTTAATGGCGATCCCCATCTCATCCGGCAGTACCTGCACCAGTGAGCCATCTTTCAGGTGGTCTGTCGCCATCATTTTGCTCTCAAGGATAAATCCCAGCCCCATACGTGCCGCTTCAAAGCTCATATAGGAGCGGTCAAAGCTGAGGCTGAAGTTGAGCCAGGGCCTGTCGATATTGTGCCAGGCGAACCATTTTTCCCAGTTAACCAGAGTGCTGGTGGACGAGATGAGTGACTGTTGCAGCAGATCGGTGGGTGTGCTGATGGGGTGTTTTTGCGCATACTCCGGCGAGGCCAGCACCACCAGCGTGTCGTTTTTTATGGTCATCACCCGGTAAGCATCCCAGTCCGGGATACCGTGGCGGATATCAATATCAATATTATCTCTGGCGAATTGCAGATTCTCATAGGAGCAGGTGAGATTGATGGTGATATCGGGATATTCGGCGCGAAACTTACCCAGGCGGCGCAACAGCCATGACAACCCGAAGGTGGGCGAGGAGTGCACCCGAAGCACGGCGTTATCTTTCTCTTTGACGATCTGATCGGTGGCGCGTCCGATGGCGCTCATCGCCGCCGAGACCTCCCGCAGATATTTTTCTCCCGTTGGGGTGAGCTGAACCCCTTTGCCGCTGCGGATGAATAATTTCTTGCCCATCCACGACTCCAGCGACGCGATCTGATGGCTGACCGCGGAGGGGGTGACGTTGAGCTGTTCGGCCGCCTGATGGATGCTCAATGCGTTAGCGACGGCGATGAATGCCTGCAAATTTCTGAGCGAGGGCAGTGATAACGTCTGGCGATCCTGCGCGGACATAGCCTACTCCTGTCATGTTTATTGATAAAAAACATAACATTGAGACGACATGCGGGCAATTTTATCCCGAGGTTATTTTTTTGAGCTGTATCGCGAATCAAATTTATCTCAGCAATAAATGAGGTTTATTGAATGGTGTTTCATTCATGAGCCGATATATTGACCTTGAACGTAAAAATAAAACGACTCACGTTGTTCGAATAATGAGGTAAGTTATGTCTCGTATAGAACATGCTGTCCCCTACATAAACACTAAAAAAACCAATTACCGTTTCGTTGTGCTGGCATTAATTTTTATTGTGTATGCCATTAACTATGCTGACCGAACAAATATTGGTGCAGTACTGCCCTTTATCATTGATGAGTTTCATATTAATAATTTCGAAGCCGGTGCCATCGCCAGTATGTTCTTTTTGGGATACGCATTGAGCCAAATTCCAGCGGGCTTTTTTATCGCCAAAAAGGGGATTCGCGGCATGGTGGCGCTGTCGATATTCGGCTTCTCGGCATTTACCTGGCTGATGGGCACGGCAACCTCAGTTCTGGGGCTGAAGTTTATTCGTCTGGGGCTGGGGTTAACGGAGGGGCCGTGCCCTGTCGGGCTGGCCTCCACCATCAATAACTGGTTTCCACCCAGGGAGAAGGCCACCGCCACCGGCGTCTACATCGCGGCCACCATGTTCGCGCCGATCCTCGTGCCGCCGCTGGCGGTGTGGATCGCCATGACGTGGGGCTGGCGTTGGGTCTTCTTCTCCTTCGCGATCCCCGGTCTGGTCATTGCCGTTCTGTGGTATCTGCTGGTGCGCACCAGACCATCAGAGAGCGCATTCGTCTCTAAAGCCGAACTGGAGACCATTACTGTGGGTCAGGAGACGCCGGACGCCAGACGGGAAAACATCGTGATTTCACCGGGCTTTGCGCGCCTTGACCGCCTGATTCGCGTGCGGGACTTAGCCCCGGTGAGCACGGTAAAAGGCCTGTTTACCTCGAAGAATATCCTCGGCGATTGTCTGGCCTATTTCATGATGGTCAGCGTGCTGTATGGCCTGTTGACGTGGATCCCGCTCTATCTGGTGAAAGAGAAAGGCTTTACGTTTATGAGCATGGGGCTGGTCGCCAGTATGCCGTGCATCGGCGGATTTATCGGGGCGATTTTTGGCGGTTACGTATCCGACAAACTGCTCGGCCGTCGGCGTAAACCGACCATGATGTTTACCGCCATCAGCACCGTGTTAATGATGGTCATCATGCTGAATATTCCGCAAAGCACCGTTGCGGTTTGCGTGGGGCTGTTTTTTGTCGGCCTCTGTCTGAATATCGGCTGGCCTGCTTTTACGGCTTACGGTATGGCCGTTGCGGACAGTAAAACCTATCCGATAGCTGCGTCAATTATCAATAGCGGCGGAAATCTCGGCGGATTTGTTTCCCCGATGCTGGCGGGTTTTCTGCTGGATAAAACAGGAAGTTTTAACTCTGTATTTATTTATTTCGGTGTTTGTGCAGCGATTGGCCTATTTGTGATTATGTTGCTGGATGAACCGAAATAAAAAATAAATTCCTTTTACCATAGTGGAGTAAATATATGCTACTGAAAGATAAAGTCGCCGTTATTACCGGCGCGGCTTCTGTACGCGGTTTGGGTTTTGCCACGGCTAAATTATATGCCGGGCAGGGTGCGAAGGTAGTGATTATCGATTTAGATGCTGAGGCCAGTCGGGCAGCGGCGGCGAATCTGGGTGAAGAGCATCTGGGCCTTGCGGCGAACGTCAGCAATGAATTACAGGTCAACGCCGCCATTGAGCAGGTGCTGGGAAAATACGGGCGCATCGATATTCTGGTGAATAACGCCGGAATTACTCAGCCGATTAAGCTGATGGATATTAAACGCGAGAATTACGACGCGGTGCTGGACGTCAGCCTGCGCGGCACGCTGCTGATGTCTCAGGCGGTGATCCCCACCATGCGCGCACAGAAGTCGGGCAGCATTGTCTGCATTTCATCGGTATCAGCACAGCGCGGTGGCGGTATTTTTGGCGGCCCCCACTACAGCGCGGCTAAAGCAGGTGTGCTGGGCCTGGCGAAAGCGATGGCCCGCGAGCTGGGTCCGGATAACGTACGCGTAAACTGCATTACACCCGGCCTTATCCAGACGGACATCACCGCAGGCAAGCTGAGCGATGAGATGAAAACCGCCATCCTGGCGGGCATTCCGCTTAACCGCCTCGGCGACGCGCAGGATATTGCCCGCGCCGCGCTGTTCCTTGGCAGCGACCTTTCGTCTTACTCCACCGGTATCACGCTCGACGTGAACGGCGGCATGCTGATCCATTAAGGAGACTCGACGATGACGGATACCACAGTTCAACAGGTTGCCGCGGCGGCATGGCGTATTCGCCGCTATGCGCTGCGCATGGGCGAAGTGCAGGGGCAGGGCTACATCGGGCAGGCGCTGGGCTATGCCGACGTACTGGCCACCGCGTTTACCCACGGTATGAACCTCAAGCCGGACGAGCCGGAGTGGGAAGGCCGTGACCGTTTTCTGCTTTCCCACGGTCATTACGCCATTGCCTGTTATGCCGCTCTGATTGAAGCCGGGATCATTCCTGAAGAGGAGCTGGAGACCTACGGCTCGGACGACAGCCGCCTGCCAATGTCCGGTATGGCAACTTACACGCCGGGCATGGAGATCTCCGGTGGTTCGCTGGGACAGGGGTTAAGTATTGGGGTCGGCATGGCGCTGGGGCTGAAGCACAAGCAGAGCGCGGCATGGGTCGTTAACTCCATGTCGGACGGTGAGCTTGACGAAGGATCAACCTGGGAAGCGGCTATGTCTGCAGTGCACCATGGCCTGTCGAACCTGATCGTGCTGGTGGACATTAACCGCCAGCAGGCAGACGGCAATTCGCACAAGATCCTTGGCTTTGAGCCGCTGGAAGATAAATGGACCTCGTTCGGCTGGTATGTGCAGCGCGTAAATGGCAACGATGTCCCTGCGCTGGTGGCGGCGTTTGATAACGCCAGACGCTGTCCGGAAAACCAGCCACGCGTCATTTTGTGCGACACGCTGATGGGCAAAGGTGTGCCTTTCCTCGAACAACGTGACAAGAACCATTTTATTCGCGTGGATGCTGACGAGTGGCAAAAGGCACTCGCCGTGCTGGATGCCAACAAACCTGAAGGAGTGCTGTAATGAGCCAGATAACGGAGAAAAAACCGCGTTTAACCACGTCGGCCATGATTGCCTCTATTGCGGAAGACGGCCAGGAGACGCGCTCTGCACCGTTCGGCCATGCGCTGGTGAAGCTGGCGGAACAGCGCCCGGAAGTTGTCGGTATGACGGCGGATTTGTCGAAATATACCGATCTGCATATCTTTGCCCAGGCATATCCGGAACGTTTCTTCCAGATGGGGATGGCGGAGCAACTCTTGATGGGCGCGGCCGGGGGAATGGCAAAAGAGGGGTTTATTCCCTTCGCCACGACATATGCGGTCTTTGCCACCCGTCGTGCCTACGATTTTATTCATCAGGTTATCGCCGAAGAGCATCTCAACGTGAAGATATGCGCTGCACTGCCGGGGTTAACCACGGGCTACGGTCCGAGCCACCAGGCGACGGAAGATATTGCGATTATGCGCGGTATTCCGGGGATGACCATCATCGATCCCTGCGACGCGATAGACACCGAACAGGCTGTACCGGCGATCGCGGCGCACAATGGGCCGGTGTATATGCGACTGCTGCGCGGCAAGGTGCCGGTGGTGCTGGACCAGTACAATTACCAGTTTACGCTGGGCAAAGCCGCGCTGCTGGAAGAGGGGAGCGACGTTCTGATCATCGCCTCAGGGCTAATGACCATGCGCGCGCTGGAGGCAGCAAAGCAGCTGCGTAAGGATAACGTCAGCGTGGCGGTACTGCACTCGCCCACCATTAAACCGCTGGATGAGGAGACCATTCTGGCGCAGGCCGCGAAGCCGGGACGGCTGGTGGTGGTCGCCGAAAACCACAGCACTGTAGGGGGGCTTTGTGAGGCAGTGGCGTCGTTGCTGATGCGCCATCGCGTGCATGTCGACTTTGATACCGTTGCGCTACCGGATGCTTTCCTGGATGCAGGTGCGCTCCCGACGCTTCACGATCGCTACGGGATCTCAACGGCAGCCATGGTGGAGAAGATCCGGCGCAGGCTTTGATTCGCCAGACGGTTTAGTTGTCAACGGGCGAGGGGTGTTTTACCCTCGCCTTTGTTGCAATGAAGGAGTCCGTGATGGCACAAAATATCTACGACAACCCCGCCTTTTTTGAAGGTTACGCCCTGTTGCCGCGCTCGGTAGACGGCCTGAATGGCGCGCCGGAGTGGCCTGCGCTGAAAAGCATGCTGCCGGATTTACACGGCAAATCGGTTATCGATCTCGGCTGTGGCTATGGCTGGTTCTGCCGCGCGGCGCGTGAACTGGGTGCTTCTGCGGTAACCGGCGTCGATATCTCCGAAAAAATGCTCGCCCGTGCGGCAGAGCTGACCCACGATGATGGGATTGTGTATCAACGTTGCGATCTGGAATCGCTGGCGATGAAAGCGAACAGTTTCGATCTGGTCTACAGCTCGCTGGCGCTGCACTACCTGCCCGAGCTGAATACTCTGTTTGGTAACGTTCAGCGTGCGCTGAAACCCGGCGGCAGTCTGGTCTTTTCCATGGAGCACCCAATTTACACCTGCGCGACGCGTCAGGGTTGGTTGACCGATGACGCAGGCGTGCGTTTCTGGGGCGTGAACCACTATCAGGACGAAGGCCAGCGCGTCAGCAACTGGCTGGCAGACGGCGTGATCAAGTATCACCGCACACTGGGCAGCACCCTTAACGCCCTGATCAACGCCGGTTTAACGGTAAGCGAAGTGAACGAATGGGGGCCAACGCAGGCGCAGATTGACGCCTGGCCCGCGCTGGCCGAAGAGGCAGACCGCCCGATGCTGGTGCTGATTTCCGCCCGTAAGGCTCAGTAACCCACCTTATACACCCGCCCGGTCTGCACCCCTTCCACGCTGCGGCGATAGGCTTGCGCCACGGTGGCGGCCGGCACGCTTTCAAAGCCCGGGAAGAAGCCGTCGTACGTTTCGACCGATTCGGTGAGGACCGTCGGGCTTATCAGGTTGATGCGGATCCCGCGCGGCAGCTCGCAGGCGGCAGCGCGAACAAACCCTTCCAGCGCGGCATTCACCGTGGTGGCATTGACGCCCTGCGCGATGGGCTCGTGCGCCACAATCCCGCTAATCAGGGTAATGGAGCCGCCATCGTTCAGGTAGTGCTGGCCGGTCAGCGCCAGACGCACCTGTCCGAGCAGTTTATCCTGTAAGCCCTGATTGAAATCGCTGTCTTTCATGGTGGCGAGGGGGCCAAAGTACAACCCGCCGCTGGCGGAGACAATCGCATCCACACGACCGACCTTCTCAAACAGCGCCTGCACGCTCGCCTGTGACGTAATATCCACCTGCTCATCGCCCTGCGTGCGGCCCACGCGGATCACTTCGTGGCGGCGACTGAGCGCCTCCGTTACTGCGCGACCGACCGTACCGCTGGCACCAATAATGATGATTTTCATAGCCGACTCCTCATGTTGTGAGCCTTCATTCTTTAATAAATTAAAAGTCGGATAAACTGGGCTAAAGTTAGAAGATTGCTAACCAGAGGTTTGTAATATGGATAAGCTTCGCGGCATGGAAACTTTTATTGCCGTAGTGGAAAGCGGCAGTTTTACCGGGGCGGCCTCCCGTCTGGATATGTCGTCGGTGATGGTGGGGAAGTACATTGCGCTGCTGGAATCCAAGCTTGGCACCCGTCTGCTGGAGCGCAATACGCGACGTCAAAGCCTGACCGACGCCGGGCGGGTCTATTATGACGAGGCGAAGCGGGTGCTGGAGCAGGTGGCCATTGCCGAAAGCGCAGTGGAACGTCTGCGCGCCGCACCAGCGGGCACCCTGCGCGTGACGGCACCTACGTCGTTTGGCGGCTGCGTTATCGCGCCGCTGACCGCCACCTTTCTGCAGCGCTACCCGGCAGTGCGTATCGAACTGGATCTCACTAACCGGATGGTGGATCTGGTGGAAGAGGGGGTCGATCTGGCCATTCGCATTGGTGATATTCGCAATGACGATCTGGTGGCGAAATACCTGTGCCCTTACAACATGGTGATCTGCGCGTCGCCGGATTATCTGGCGCGCCACGGTACGCCGCAAACGCCTGCCGATCTGGTGGACCATCTCTGCCTTTCCCACACGGTATGGACCGCGCGCAACGAATGGCGGTTGCCGGGTGTGGAGGGCGAAGTGCGCTGGAAGCGCGATGCCATTTTACGATGCAACGACGGCTACGGCTTACGCATGGCGGCGCGCGCCGGGGCGGGGCTGCTTCTGCAGCCGGAGGTGCTGGTGGCGGAAGAGCTGGCAAGCGGCAGGCTGGTTCGGGTTCTGGAGCCGTTTACACCCGCGCCGAGGCCGGTGCATTTACTGTGGCGTCAGGATTTACGTCCCCTCCCAAAGCTAACGGAATTTATTGCTCATATTCTGCTAAGATTGGGCACAATATAAAAAAGAAGGTAATCAAAGAATGTCTGCAAACAAACTCGCCAGCAGCGCGCAGGGCCTGCAATCTTCCGCCATCCGTGAATTATTAAAACATAGCAAAATGGCAGGCGTCATTTCGCTGGGTGGGGGTATTCCTAACCCGGCTTTGTTCGATCACGAAGGCCTGAAAATCGCCGCTGATGCCGTACTGTCGCAGCATTTTGGTGAAGCCTTCCAGTATGGTCTGACCGAGGGTGTGCCGGGACTGCGGGAAGAGATTCAGCGCATCTGCGAAGGGCGCGGGATCCGCTGCAAAGCGGATGATGTGGTCGTAACCTCCGGTTCACAACAATCCCTTGACGTGCTGGCGCGCGCGTTAATTAATCCGGGCGATACCGTCGTCGTCGAACGCCCAACCTATCTTGCTGCGCTGCAGGTCTTTGGTCTGGCGCAGGCGAATTTCGAATCCGTTGGCACCGATGGCGACGGCATGAAAGTGGATGAACTCGAAGCCCTGGTGGCAAATAAACCCATCAAAGCGGTTTATATTGTGCCGACATTTGGTAACCCGGGTGGCGTTACGCTGTCTGAGGCGCGCCGTAAACAGCTGGTGGAACTCTCGAAGCGCTATGACTTTGTGATTATCGAAGACGATCCGTACAGTGAAATCAATTACACCGACGAAGTTTTCCGCCCGTTAATTGCCCATGCCAAAGATATCGGCAACGAAGAGAACGTGGTGTATACCTCAACCTTCTCTAAAATTCTCGCGCCGGGCACCCGTGTGGGCTGGGTGCTGGTGCCGGAGTGGCTGAAGCGTGCGGTGGTGAACCTGAAGCAAACCACCGATCTGCACACCAGTACGCTGTCGCAGCTGATGACTTACGAATACCTGAAAACCGGGCGTCTGGCCGGGCAGATCAAAATGATCCGCGAAGCCTATCGTCAGAAGTACCAGACGTTCGCCAACGAACTGGAAGCCGAGCTGGGCGATGTGATGTCGTTCCACAAGCCGAAGGGCGGCATGTTCCTGTGGGCGAATATGAAAAATGGTAGTAATACCACGCGCTGGCTGGAAAAGACGTTAAGTAACGGCGTAGTATTTGTCCCGGGCGAATTTTTCTACTGCAATGAGCCAGACCATTCGACGCTGCGTATGTCGTTTGTCACGCCAACGGATGAAGAGCTGAAAGAGGCGGTTCGTCGCCTGAAAAAATCGCTGTAAAAGACCTGCGCATAATGGCGTTCCTGCCGTTATGCGCAATACGCGTTCAGGGCGGCAGGAGCCGCGATCGTCCATGGTGATCTCCATGTTTGAATTTCTGCTCGGTGTCGTTACGCACACACCCGCCTGGGTGTGGGTGCTGTTTATCTTCCTTATCTCCCGCGGCATTAAAGCCCGCAAGCCCGCCACCGTGACGCTTGAGCGGCTTGCTATCATTCCGGGCATTTTTCTTATCTGGGATATTTACGATCTGGTGGTCTATCGTACGCTGACTCCTGCGACTGTTGCATTGTGGACGGCGGGGATCCTTGCCGGTGCGGCACTGGGGTACTTCCTGATTAAGCAGGCGGCTATCACCCGAGCTGAGGCACCGCGCAGCCTCCACCGTCAGGCAGACTACACCGCGCTGCCGTTTATGATGCTGGCGTTCGCGGTGAAGTATGTGCTGGGCGTGATGAGCGCCATCTCTCCCCATACAATGCAGCAACCCGCCATGAGCGCGCTGGCGATTATCTCAGGCGGGGTATTTGCGGGCGTGTTTATCGGGAAATTTGCGCGTTATGTTGAGGTATATAACCGTAGCGTACCGCGCCCGGCGGAGTGACATTACTCTGTCGCATGGGCCAGCGTGCGATCTGAAGCATCGCCGCTGAGGGCCCGCGTGACTTCATGGATCCGCCAGATTTTCCCTTCACGCAGCGCGGCAAACAGGTAAACCTCGATCTCTGCCTGACGACCGCCAGGATACGTGACCGTCACGATATGCCGGTCAGCCAGAAGTTCGTCATGACAGGCTATCTCCGCCACGGTAAAGGCGATCGTGCGAGTCTGCGAGCTGACGTGGCTCAGGTGCTGGATAAATCCCCGGTAATCAAGCGTGTGACCGTCCGTAACCTGCTGGTAATCGGGCGTAAAGACCTCTGCCGGATCGATATCGCCGTTGAATAAGCGGGTTAACAGGCACGCCATCTTTTCGCGCTGTGCGGCATTGTCGGTGTCGGCTATCAGGGATGTGATTATGCTCATTAAGGGCTCCTTATGTGGTTTAGTCGCCATTATCCTTGACAGCCGAAGACGCAGTTTCTGTAATACGCCGATGAATAACGATTTTCGGTCAAAATGATATGGTCAGTACTGAGACGCTCCTTCATCCAGGCGGGTACCGAACCCCCTGGCACAGCCATCGCGCTGGGCAGCTGTGGCGCATTGCAACGGGTCTGCTGGTGATTGAGTCGCAGCAGGGGCGCTCGGTCGTACCGGCAAAACACATCGGCTGGATCCCGCCTGGCAATCAGCACGCCGCCTTTTCTGAAAGCGCGATAGAAGGCAGCGCCATCTATCTTGACCCCGCCTGCTGCGCAAGGCTTCCCGATGTGCCCGCCCTGTTCGAACCCGACGATCTTACCCATGCACTGTTTTCCCGCTTAAGCGTTGCTGAAAGCGAGTACGATCCGCGAAAGCTGACCCTGCTGCTGGATGAGCTTGCCGTGGCACCCCAGGTGCACTTTACTCTGCCCGTGCCGACGGATCCGCGTCTGAAGGACGTGGTCAGGCATTTGCTGCAGTTTGTCGATGATAATCAGACGGTTGAGAACCATGCCCGCCAGGCGGGGATGAGCGTGCGTACGTTCAACCGTCGGTTTCGTGCCCAGACCGGAATGAACTTCGTTAACTGGCGGCAACTGGCGCGGGTAATGCAGGCAATGGAGTGGCTGGCCGCGGGGAAGCCGGTGGGATGGATTGCGCTGTCTTGCGGTTACAGCAGCGTCAGCGCATTCATTGAGGTCTTCAGCGCGTGGACCGGTGAAACGCCGGGGCAGTGGGCGCTTAAAGAAGCCCCTTTTGGGCGAAGGTAATGCGCGTGGCGTCGTTGAGATGCGTAATTTTTCTGGTTATTCATAACTAACGTCCTGTTTATAAATATAAAACAGGTGCGGTATGATGCCCTCACCCCGGCCCTCTCCCACAGGGCTGAGGGATCCCCAGTAATATGGTCATGCCACCATGACCATATTACTGTACTCTTTTCCCAGCTTTTTCATCTCGTTAACT